>CBFDBN010000066.1:0-13224 GCA_965603055.1 uncultured bacterium
GGAGCATTTTTTAATTTTATCACTGTTATTGTTTTATTAAGCAAGAATTCCCAGGATAAAAAATTAACTACAGATGAAAAATCGGCTTAAAAAACAACAGTGGGACTTATTCAGCATCGTAAATAACAATTGACAATGGAAACTTTTACACAATCAAAAGACTTTGTCGTCAATCCCTCTTTTAGTGAACAACGCCTAAAATCCTTGAGCCAGTTGAACTTCACTACGATTGATGCACCGATTGTCGAAATCATTAAAGGCTTTTCAAAGCTACCCTATTGCTTCACCCTGCAAAGCTGTTACGGACATTTTTTGTATGATAATCAAAGAGATTCTACCAACATTGAGCCGTTGCCGATTTCGAATAGAATTGAAAAGGTTGAGTACCGAATCGCCTATATTGCATTATGTATCCAAAACAGTGAATTTGGTATGGAATTATTCCATGACCTCAAAAAGATAACCGCAATTGACAGGAAATATATCCAATTTGGATGTGCTGAATGGTTCTGGAAAAGACAGGTAAATTCTTTCGCTTTGCAGGTTGAGCCTGAAAGGTTTATGAAATGGGATAAGGCGTTAGTTGATTATCATGAGGCGCTTCATATCGAGAATGTCAGGAATAAATTTTTTGATGAAATTAGAAGGATAATTCAGGCAATTGACGCCTAAATTAATTGTCAATTGAGAATTGTGAATTGATAATTGTCGATTAAAAAAAAGATAAAGTATACAAGGTTATTAAAAAGTACTGATACGCATAACTTTCTATTTCCAACAAAAAGAGAGATGAAAGTCATAACAGGGGATTTGAATGGAGGGTTCAGATATTTCGCATTCATTGAAACAAAATAAAATCAAAACTAACTTTGCGAAGTTCATGGAAAAGGGTAAAGAAACAAATTTTTCTACAATCATATCCCTTCCTGGTAAAATTTTATTACTATTAATATTACTCTACTTTTTTATGTTAAGCATAACCCTGATGGGAAGTGCTTTTAAACTGTTTGGTAAAGATTTTGCTGAACAATTAATTGAAACAACCTCCAATCCCTTAGTTGGGTTGGTCATTGGCATCCTGGCAACGAGCGTTGTGCAAAGCTCTTCCACCACTACTTCCATCGTTGTTGGCTTAGTCGGCGCAAACGCCCTTTCGATTGCCAATGCAATTCCAATTATTATGGGAGCAAATGTGGGAACTTCTGTGACCAATTTGCTGGTTTCGTTAGGACATATATCCCATAAAGCTGAATTTAGACGCGCTTTTGCTGCTGCAATCGTTCATGATATATTCAATATTCTTGCAGTCCTGGTTATATTTCCAATTCAGTACTTTACGAACTTTTTAGGTTTTCTGTCAGATGGGCTCGCTAAAACATTTCAACACCTGGGAGGTCTTAAAGCCATTAGTCCAATAAAAGTCATAACAGGACCTGCTGTGAAGCTCATTTTGAGTATTACTTATGATTCGGGTATAATTGTCTTAATCCTGTCATTAGTCATTTTATTTCTCACATTAAGATATTTAGTTAAGGTTTTAAAATCATTATTGATTGGCAAATTCGAAAAATTTTTTGATAAGGTCGTTTTTAAAAATGCTTTCATCGGGTTACTGTTTGGTTTAATTATCACTGCCGCTGTGCAAAGCAGCTCAATTACGACATCATTAATCGTTCCATTGGTTGGGGCCGGGATTTTAAAGCTGAAACAAATATTCCCCTATACCCTGGGAGCAAATATTGGCACAACCGTAACTGCAATGCTGGCATCTTTGGCAACGGGAAATATTTCTGCCATTGCTGTGGCTTTTGCACATTTTTGTTTTAATGTAATTGCCGTTACGATAATTTTTCCATTTAGATTCATCCCCATTGAAACGGCTAAATGGATGGCAAAAATTTCTATTAAGAGTAAAATTTATCCAATATTATACATTGTTCTGGTATTTTTCATTATACCATTTTTGATCATCTATTTTATGAGGTAAAAAAATGCTCAAAGAACTTCAAAAAATATTTCAACGCAAAGGCTTGATGGAACAAGCCCTTGAAGCATCATATAAAATGCTAAAAGATGACCGGGAAATGTTCAATGAAGCGATAAAGTCGTTGCGAGAAAGCGATACCGCAGAGATTGGCATTAATATTGAGGAAAAAGATATTAAGATTAATAAATATGAACGAGAAGTCAGGAAAAAAGTATTGACTCATCTGGCAGTGAGTGATGTCAGCGATTTGAACATCGGATTGGTACTCATTAGCATCGTTATTGATATTGAGCGAATCGGGGACTATACGAAAAATATTGTCGAATTGGCTCAAAATCATCCGGGTCGTTTAGTGTTCAAACCCTGGGAAGCTGATCTCAAGAGTATGGAACAAGCAATCTCGAAAAATTTCGGTGTGTTGATCCAGGCTCTGAAACAGTCTGATGAAAAATTAGCCAAAAATCTTCTTGACGAACTCTGGACGGTTAAAAGGCAATGCGATGACTTTAATGCAGCACTACTCAAAGATAAAAAATACGATTTGAAAGTGAGAGACGCCGTCGCGCTGGCACTTTATTTGCGATACCTGAAACGAGTCGCAGCACATTTATCGAATGTTGCGACCAGTATTGTCAATCCATTTCATAAAATCGGTTACCGGAAAGTCTGAGGTAAAAAAAAGGTTGATAGGCAATGCAAATTTTTCGGCTTTACATATTGGTAGGTTTAACATTGCTGTATATTATCATCCCATTAATTGGAGATTCCACCGGGGCAGTAAACAATTCAATCACCTCTTTCACTGGATTCAATAAGGGAATGAATTTGGCAATTTCGTCCCAGCAGATTGACAACCAGGATCCCATCGAACTCATTCAGCCTGACTCTGCCAGCCAGGTTACGACTTTTACGCCAACATTTGCCTGGCATGCTATCAAAGCCGACACTTCAATCGAATATCGTCTGCTAATTTCGAAAATCGATGGCAAAATCATCTATGATGAATGGGTTGGACCGGACACCAGTCATACCGTTTCTTCCCCGGGGAAATTTGAAGACCTGAATCCCTATTATTGGAGTGTCTACGCTTCCAGTGGCGATCAACAGGTTCAAAGCCCACTTTGGTCCTTCTGGGTTGACCAGGAAGTTGTCACCGATTTAACAGTATCAAATATTTTTTTAGAAGAAGAAAAAGGCAATTGGAATCCCGGGGATGAGATAAAAATTCAAGCGACGATTCAAAATTCTGGTCCAGTTAATGCCGAAGGATGTTTCGTAACATTATATAGCGGTAACATGAATCGAAATTATTTCAATTATGCTGCTCATCGCAAAACAATCGCCCTGGATACCGTTTTTGTTCCGGCATTAAAAATGAATTATCCTCGATCAGTAACATTAAGCGCCAGGTTACCTGCCGGGTTTAATCATTTTTTCGTTCGGATTGATCCGGTTCCGGGCATGAAAGATGTCATTTATTCGAATAATTACACGAACGGAATCAAAATTCAAACTGAAGACCGGGTATTATCTCTCAAAGGTTTATTTGTCATTTATACAAGATATTCTGATCCTGAAGTGGGCGAGAAAAGACTTGGTGAAAAAGACATCGATAAGCTTCAAGAAAACATTTTCAATTTTCAACACTATTTTTGGAACCACACGCACATAATTCAAATTCATGTCGATACATTGCAAATCGAGCGATTGCTTTCAGATAATGATTTTACCTTCCAGGACAACAAATGGGGTTATTTTTTCGCTCCCGGGGAAGTTAACACTGATTTAATTCAACCAAACTTTACTGAAATTGGCTATGATTTTATTTTCGTTTATTACTCCTGGTGGAACTCAAAATCATCCTGGTCAGGCTATTCAGGTTATACGTTAAAGGATGCTAAATTTCTCAACAAAAAGCTTCCATTCTTAGCACAGCCAGTCACCGCTGGAAACATCGAGGATGAGAAGACTGCCATTCATGAGTTTATTCACCTGCTGGACAACCTGTATGATATCAGCGGTGAACGTCAATTTTATTCGCCCCATCATCGTGCGCTCTACACAACTTTCGATAGCAATAACGATTATTTTGAGTGGATACTCGAAACATGGCCCACCGATAGATGGATTAATTTGAAAGTCGGTCAATTACTCCATCGAAAGGATGCTGCCTGGTTATTGGAACAAACAACAATCTCAAGTGAGCCAAAAACATTGATCTTATCACAAAACTATCCCAATCCGTTTAATAAGATGACGACCATTATTTACCGGATCCCCCAGCTTCATTCCGCTTCAACAGGTATCAAAGTCAGGCTGGTCATTTACGATATATTGGGAAATCAAATTCGGGTTTTACGAAATAGTACGCAAAATTCAGGAACCTATCGAATCTACTGGGACGGTAAAGATCAACAGGGAAATCCAGTGTCCAGTGGTATCTATTTTTATGAGCTTAAAGCCGGTAACCAGCGACAGGTAAAAAAATTGCTGTACCTTCGATAGACTCAAAATTCATAAGTAACTCTTAATCCCCAAAAGCGATGGTCAGATGTAATAGAGGGAGCTACCATTAATTTTCTCTTTGCATGTAATTTTAGAATAGCTGATGATACAGTAAATCCATAAACAGCACCGACAAAGATATCAGAAGCCCAGTGCATTTCATTGTCCAGTCGATGCAAGCCAACCAGAGCTACCGAGCTATAACAAAGAAGCTTAAAGGGTAAAGAGTCTACATGATGAGAAAGAATCCTCGCCACTTGAATAGCATTTGAAGTATGCCCGGAAAAAAAAGATGCAGAGCCACCGAACTTAGAGAAACGAGCTCCTTTTCCACTATTGGGACGAGCTCTGCCTACAGAATTTGCAATAATATTTTTAATAGTCGTTGCAATCATCAATGATTCAAAAATCTGTATAGAGATATCTTGCATGGTTTTTAATTTCAAGGCATATCCTATCGCAAAACTGCCAAAAGAAGCTGGAATTGTATACATACTCACTCCCATCGGCTCAACAATATCAGCCGCGTCTGTAAAAAATTTATAGATATCATCACTGCGATTGCGGTCCACAGCTCTGCTAATTTTCTCATCATACGCAAAAATTACGCCCCCAACAGCCAGAACTCCACCCAATACCGGCAGGCTTCTTTTGTTGATCCGTGATGGTGCCGAAACGATATACCAGAGGTCTGAAGTATAAATTTTAAATGCTTGAACTGCTTTTGTACCAGGTCCGATCTTTTTACCCGGCATTTTTATGAGGGAATCTGGCATATTGGATTCGAAAATATATTTTGAGCAAGGCTCGTAAGGGAATTTAGACTGTTTGTATCTACCGTCTAAAATACAAGATTGTTTAATTTTCTTTGAATCCCAGCGCGAGAAATTTGTATTGATCGAACCCTGGGCTATCGTCTCAAAAGAAAATCCGGTTAGAAAAATCACGATTAATAGACTTTTCAGAGTTAAAGATGCTTTGATTGGTTGTTTCATTCTGGTTTACACTAATGCCTTGATTTCTAATTTATCAACAAATTTGAAATAGAATAATAGTCAAAAAAATCAACAATTGCAAGGGATAAAACGGAAAGCGTGTAATCGCCCAGTCTTTGGTTTACAAACTAGGTTTCTCAAAGAATAAACTGATTCCATCGCCTGGAGCGATGGAATCAGTATGAAATTTTAATCCGCAATGAATATAAATTAATTCAATTTGCTTTAACAATTTACTTGATAATTATCAATAGATTTATTATACTAAAGTCAATCAATTTTATAATTCATCAAAAGATTTTTAAACCAGGGAGGAATATGATGGAACTCCAATTATACATTTACAAAGCGCATGTAATCAGTGTCTATGACGGCGATACCTGTACAGTGAATATCGACCTGGGACTTCATAGCTGGATTCATGAAGAAAAAATTCGGCTGGCAAGGATCGATGCGCCTGAAATTCGAGGCGCAGAAAGAAAACAGGGAATTCTTTCAAGAGATTATTTAAGGCAGCTAATTCTTGATCGTGATATTATTCTCAATACCATCAAAGATAAAAAAGGAAAATACGGGCGCTATCTTGGGGAAATTTGGATAAAGGATGACAATGACGTGTACATCAATGTCAACGATAAAATGGTTGCCGATGGATATGCCGTTCCTTATGATTACCCTTAAACTGGAACACCTATAATCATAAAGACTAAAAAGCGAAGCGAAGCTAAAACTTAAAATTTCTTTTATCAAAAATTGGAGTAATGTTGTAGATTGTAATCCATTAATCCAATACTCCAATTATCCAACAATCCCTTAGCTATACATGAAATGAATTGGTTTTCGGAATCAAACAGATTAACCCTTGCGAAGGTTCTGAACCTTCGCAAGGATTAAAATCCGAAATCCACTTCGTTTCGAGCATAAATAACATTTAATACAATTTTTAACGTCTCACTTGTTCCCACCACGCTTTGATATCTTCCCGATAATAATAAACCAAACCGGTTAATGTTAAAATTATTCCCAGCAAAGATGGCAAAAATGCCGTGATCAGTGTCACGACCATAAACCAGGCTTGAATCACAAGTACAATTATCAATGTATACGGATATCCCCACCGGCGAAACGATCTTGGCGCATCCGGGTATTTTCTGCGCAAAATCCAAACTGCGGCAAAGGTGGAAATGTTAAATATCGATGATGTGAATGAAAAAAAGTCGATAATGGTCTCATAAGCATGTTCAGCAAAACCAGCGAAAAATAATAGAACCGTTGCCCATGTTGCCTGTACAATGAGAGCAATATTTGGCGTTTTATATTTTGGATGAATTTTGGCAAGCGGACCGATAAACATTCCATCACGGGACATAGCATACCAGGTCCGTGCTTTACAGAGAATCTGGGTACTGATATTTCCAAATGTATTCATCATCACCGCCAGGGCAATCAAGACACCACCGGTTGTGCCGATAGCAGCTTTCATCGCATCGGTAGCAACCCATTTCGATTGTTTAATCGTTTCGACTGGCAATTGATAAAGATATGCCGTATTAGCAGCTAAATACAACAGCATCACCCCGGAGATACCAAGAATAATGGATAGCGGTAAATTGCGCCGGGGATTTTGGACTTCTTCTGCAACATAAGTCGCTCCTTCCCAACCACTGTAAGCAAAAAATCCATATCGCATGGCAACACCGACCGCTAACATGGTTGACCAGTTGAAGTGGTCAGGCCAAAACGGTGTGGAAAAATGTTCTAAATTTCCAACCTTCGCAAAGCCAACTGAAATCACTGCCCCGACTGCGATCAATTTAATAAAACTGAAAACATTTTGCAGAACACCACTCAGATAAACGCCAAAGCAATTCACAGAAGTCAGCACCCAGATGACAATCAATGCAATGATTACTTCAACAGCGCGAGAATAGGTGAAGCCAGCAATAATTTCAAACAAGGAATTGCCATATTGAGCAAACACCAACGCAACCGCGGCGATGGCACCAGTTTCCGAAACAAAAAACATTGCCCAGCCACGCAAAAATGTCCATAATGGCGGGTAAGCTGCTTTTAAATATGCGTAAGGTCCACCAGATTTCGGCATCATGGCGACAAGCTCAGCATAACAAAACGCACCTAAAAGTGTGGCGATTCCACCAATAATCCATACCCCATAAAACAGGCTCACCGAAGCCACCGCCAGCATGATCGGCTGAGGGGTCCGAAAAATTCCTGAGCCAATTATCCTGCTTATGACAATTGAGAACGATTCCAGCAATCCCAGGTCCCGTTTCAACTCTGTTTCTTCAGAAAAAAGATTCGATTCCTTTCTCACATCCTGACCTTTTAACATCAATGCTCCTGGCTTGAAGAAGTTTTCTGATTAGTGCTTGAACGAAAACACGACGTTGTGTCATTTCGACCGAAGGGAAAAATCTGTAAGTCCAACATTTGTGTAAACAACAGATTCCTCATCCGCCAGGCGGATTCGGAATGACACTTTTACTACAAATTTAATAGTTTTCGTTCAGACACTAATTAGATTAAAAAGTATTGACAAAAGATATGAAAGTAAACTAACAATGTCAACAAGAATAATCTCAAAATAATCGATACGGATTTAAAATTCTCATTATGAATGGAATAAAATCAGCAATTGAAATGTCTAACTATCGAACTCCAAAAATAAAACAATGGTTTTCAAAATAACGTATGTTTAAACAAATAAATCTAAAAAAGCTACTTTAACCAGGAGGTTTAGCCATGATAAAATTAATGATCACTTTCGGAATTTTATCACTGGTGCTTTTTATGCTGTTGAGCACAGTTGATGGATTTACCCAAAGACCAGGAAATCGCCCTGGCAAAGGTCGAAATTTTATGGATCAACGACACGATAGTTTTTGGAGCAAACTGACTGATGAGCAGCGAACCGCACTTCAAGAAAAGATCAAAGAATTACGGGATCAAGACGCTACTCGAGATGAAATCCATGCTGCGGTAAAAGAGACGCTCCAAAGTTGGGGTATTGAGATACCTGAGAATTGGGATAGCAGACCAGGTTTTCGTCGATTTGGTCATCGTCCTGATGGTGTTTTTTCTCAATTGACTGATGAGCAAAGATTAGAGCTCCGAGAGAAAACCAAGGAACTTCGAGAACAAGATGCTTCTCGTGATGAAATTAAAGCTGCTGTGAAATCAATGCTGGAAAGTTGGGGCATTGAATTGCCAGAGAACTGGGATCAGACGCCAGGTTTTCATCCCTTCCGTCACGGTCGTATGAGCTTTATGAGTCAATTGACTGAGCAGCAGCGGAACCAGGTTCGAGAAAAAATCCAGGAACTGAAAGACCAGGATGCCAGTCGTGAGGAAATTCGTGCCGCGATTGGGGAACTCCTGAAAGAATTCGGTATTGAGCCGAAACATTCTGATCCCGGGGATGGGAGTCATTCCAACTTGAAACAAGATGTGGAAAAATCGATGTTAAAAGCAACGAATCATTCCAATCCATTCAATCCTGAAACAAATATTTCATATGCATTGCAGGATGCTGAACATGTGAAAGTTTGCATTTACAATGTCCAGGGACAGCTTATTCGAACATTGGTAGATGAAATGCAGCCAGCCGGCAGCTACACCGTCCGTTGGAATGGATTTCAAGAAAATGACGAAAAAGCAGTCTCAGGATTATATCTCTATCGGATCGATGCCGGGGGACAGGCATTGACGCAGAAAATGATTTTGATGAAATAAGTTTTGGGTGATTGGGTAATACGAAGTGAATAGTAGGACAAATTGGTAATTTGCCCTACTGTTTTTTTATAACAAGAAACAACCATAAGATTAAAGCCTTCGTCGTCCATACCTCTTTTTTGAATTCTTCTTCCTTTTCATGGAAGAGGACTTGCTAAAACCACCATTACCATTGCCATTATCATTTCCGTTCCCATTTCCATTGGTGATTTCGACAATGGCTTTTCTTTTATTAAAGTCTATATTTTTAAAGCCATCCAGCACGACATCGGTGTAGAATTTATCGACTTCAAAAAATGAGAACGTTCTCATGATATTAATTTTACCAACATCGACATTTCGTTGACGGGTGCTGCGGTTCACTAATCCGATCAGGTCAGGCGGCGTCAGTCTGTCTTTTTGCCCGAGGTTGATATAAAATCGGGTGAATCCTTCTTCTGGACCCTGCTTCCGAGAACCATTGGAATTTCTGCCATTTCTTTTTTTAGACTTTTTTTCTCTGAATGTGATATTTTCTCTTTCAATTTCAACGGGAGTTGCTAAATCCGAGGCGCCCTTGTAGTAATCCAGGAATCGGTTGAATTCCAGAGCCACAACATGTTTAATCAACTCCTCCCGGCTTAGCCAGGATAATTTTTCATAAACTGCTGGCAGAAAGCGTTCAATTTCATTGTGACCCACATCAGTTTTTTCCAGGCGTTCAATAAAGTGAAAGAGCTGGTTTTCACAAATTTCTTTGCCAGCCGGGACCGATTGATGATCAAATTTCTTGTTGAGCTTTTTTTCGATCTGTTTGATTTTATATTTTTCTTTTAAGTTGATAATGGCAATAGAAATGCCGGTTTTGCCGGCTCGCCCGGTTCTGCCGCTGCGATGAATATAGCCGATCGTTTCGTCGGGTAGGTTGTAATTGATAATGTGGCTCAGTTCTTTAACATCGATTCCGCGAGCTGCAACATCTGTCGCGGTAAGCAGGTGAAGATTTTTCAGACGAAATTTATGCATCACCGACTCACGCTGCGCCTGTGAAAGATCGCCATGCAGGGCGTCGACATTGTATCCATCTCGAATTAACTTTTTGGCGACTTCTCTCGTCTCCTCCCGGGTGCGACAAAAAATTATGCCGTAAATATTGGGATTAAAATCCACAATTCGTTTTAACGCCTGGTAACGATTTTTTTCATGCACCGAATAACAGATATGTTTCACATTTTCGGCGCCACAATTACGCTGCCCGGCAGATATCTCATTAGGATGATCCAGGTATTTTTTAGAGAGTTTTACCACGTCTTCCGGCATGGTCGCTGAAAAGAGCAGGGTGTTTTTCGATGCCGGGGTCTTGTCGAGAATCGCATCCAGTTCTTCTTTGAATCCCATGGATAACATTTCATCCGCCTCATCCAGGACCACGGTTTTCACAACGGAGAGATCGATTAGCTTTCGCCGGTTGAGCAGGTCATTCATTCTGCCCGGCGTCGCCACAATAATATGCGCGCCGGTTTTTATTGCCCTTATCTGTCGGCTCATGTCAGCGCCGCCATAGACAGTGACGATATTTAGTCGGTCGATATATTTAGCATATTTTTTCAGATCTGAAGCGATTTGTAAACATAATTCTCGTGTGGGTGCCAGAATAAGTGCCTGTGTTTTAATGTTGTTGGTATCGATCAATTGAATTATCGGCAGTCCAAATGCCGCGGTTTTGCCGGTTCCGGTTTGGGCTAATCCCACCAGGTCGTTTCTTTGTGTCAGCAAGGTCGGGATAACCTTTTCCTGAATCGGCATGGGATGTTCAAAACCCAATTCATTAATGCCTCTAATAAGATTATTACGGATACCAAGATTTTCAAAAGTGTTCATAAAATAGCCTTAAAATAAAACAAATTATACAAAAAAATACCTGCCCCGAAAAAGCGAGACCATGCGGTCTGCTCATCAATAAGGTTGGGCAGGTTCTTGAAATAGTAAAATAAAATTTTTTATAACGTAATGAGTGTCGGAAATCTTCAGTTATGTTAAAATAAAATTATCTGACCATGTTCTTGCCACTGCTGCCATTTTTTTCGCAATTGAAAAGCAGTAAAATTTAGCACTGCTTAAAGTTTGATAACATGCGAAAAATAAGGATGAAAGGTACGGAATCTATACGTAAATGTCAAGAGAAAAATTGATCCGGGTGTAATTGCTCAGTCACAGGGGGACTGATCGGTCGCTTAAAGCTGAAACAAATTCAGAAAATCAACAAATTAAGCGACCGGTCAGTAACTCTAATCACCCATCTGAGGGATTACATTAGATTTTCTTTTGAGTAAAGAATGATATTTACATCTCATTATTTTGGGGGGGATGCAAGAAATTAAAAAGAACAGTAAATTTTATTTTTATCATATTTGATGCGAACTTTATCACAAATTCTGATTATAATATATCAGGACAGAAAGACGCATCACTTAAAATAAAAAAGGAAAATATGATGAAACGGTTATATTGCTTAATTATAATTATTTTTGTAGGTCATCCTGCTAACGCTCAACTGTTCATCAACGAATTTATGGCATCCAATGATAAAACCATTGCCGATGAATTCAACGAGTATGATGACTGGATCGAAATTTACAATGGCAATGATTATTCGGTTAATCTTTCCAGTTTTTATCTTACCGATGATCTTGATAACCCGATGAAGTGGAGTTTTCCTGCTATTTCAATTACTGCAAAGGGATTTTTATTAATTTGGGTGGATGGTGATACTGGTCAGGGTATTCTCCATACCAATTTTAAATTGAGTGCGGATGGGGAACAGTTAGGATTGTATGATGGCGCTAACTTTATGGATTCCTTATCTTTTGGTCCTCAAAAAACAGATATTTCTTACGGACGATATCCTGATGGGGGCGTAACATGGTATAGTTTTATAAACCCGACTCCGAATGCTCCTAATAATGATTCGTTTATAGAATATGCTGAATCTCCAGCATTTTCACCACAGGGTGGATTTTATAGCGGACCTGTGAATGTCGAATTAAGTGTCACATCATCAAATGCAACGATTCGCTATACATTAAATAGCTATGAGCCCACTGAAACGAGCTCATCATATACCGCGCCAATTGTTATCAATAAAACGACGGTGGTACGAGCAAGAGCGTATGAAAGTGGTTATCATCCCAGTAAAATTAGCACGTGTACTTATATCTTTAATAAAGATTTTGATATTGCGACACTTTCCCTGGTCACCAATCCACCAGGTTTATGGGATGCTGATTCCGGAATCTATGTGAATTATGACGAAGGTGGAGATCAATGGGAACGGTATGCTTCCGTCGAGTTTTATGAGGCTAACAATGACTTTGGCTTTTCTGAGAATGCTGGAATCAGAATTCATGGTGGCGGACCTCGTCGATTTCCCAAGAAATCTTTTCGATTATATTTCCGAAGTGAATATGGCAAGAGTTGGTTGAATTATTCTTTATTTGAAGCAAAAAATCAAATCAATGAATTTAAGCGACTAATTGTTCATTCCGGAAGTGTGGATATGCCGGCAAGTGATTGGCCTTATGGCTGGACTTTATTACGAGATCCACTTATGCATGAATTATGCCGCAGAATTGATGGCATTTATGCAGCACATCGTCCAGTTGCTGTATTTCTCAATGCTGAACCATGGGGAATTTATAATATTTTTGAAAGACCGGATCAATATTACACTGAATCAAATTATGGCGAACAAGATGTTGACATTATTGAAGATGGTAAGTATGCGAGAGTTGGCGACATGATAGCCTGGATGGATATGATTGATTTTTTTGAAAATAATGACTTAAGCTCTGATGCAACTTATGAGACAGCCAAAACATTAATTGATATTGATAATTATACAGATTACTGTATTCTTGAAATTTATGGTGGTAATCGGGATTGGCCACACAATAATTATATAGCCTTCAGACCCAGGAAACAGGATTCGATTTGGCGTTGGATATT
>CBFDBN010000067.1:0-13083 GCA_965603055.1 uncultured bacterium
AAAGAATGGATTCAGAATTTTATATAGAAATAAATTTTTCGGCTAATCAAATTAGGAATAATATTAAAGATATGTTAGAGCATTTCTCAATTGAATCAAAATCAATGAAAATTTATTTGCGAGAAGATAGGGATGCGGAAAGCAAAAAATAATATCAATACGAATAAGTAAAATCAAGTCAGAAATAAAGTCTTATTTAAATTAAGTTCAATTTTTTGAAATAAAAGGAAATGCACCATGAACAGCATGGTTTTATTAACCGATAAATTGAAAAAAACAATTAAAATTCCAATAAAAATCGTTGACAGTAAAGTACAATATTTATTGGGAGGTAATTTGCCTTCATTGCGTGAAGGGACGGTTGGGAATTTAATTGTCCCTGCTCACTGTGTGCTCGATCAAACTGCCATAAAAGTCATGAATCAGGAAAGAAAAGTTGAGTTCTTGCCCAAAAAGACTATTGTAATGGCACATATTAAACCAGACGTTCTAAATATTAAAAAAGAAGGATTAATACCACTTTATATGAGGGAGATTCATGTCTGTCCTCCATTAGTGGAAGGTTATTTTGCATCGATAGAACTACAGGAATCACTAAATTTAAAATACAGAGGCACAAAGCAAGCGATGCTGGAAGATTGACAGTGGGCTTAAAAGAGCGGGAATTGAAGATTTTCGTTTTCACGATCTCCGACACACTTTTGCATCGCATTATGTGATGAATGGCGGTGATCTATTAGCATTGAAGGAAATATTAGGTCATGCTGATTTGAAAATGGTACAACGGTATGCTCATTTAGCATCTTCTCATAAGAGGAGACAGATAAATAATCTCAAGGGAAAATTTACAATTTGCCACCTATTTGCCACCGCAGAGAAAAAGGCACAAAATTGGTAAAAAAGAGAAGCCCCATAAACCTATGGTTATATGGGGCTTGAGAGAGTGGCGCCTCCCAGAATCGAACTGGGGACACACGGATTTTCAGTCCGTTGCTCTACCGACTGAGCTAAAGCGCCGCTTTATCGGTGAAAAAAAAATGAAGCTAAAGATAATACTTTTTATCTAAAAAGTCAATACTTTTTTTGTCCACTTACTAAATTATACACCTGGTTTTTGCTGCTCAATTGACTCAATTGCTTTGATGATATCGATTCTTTTTCCAGTCGGGACTTCTCTTCCTTCTAATTCAATTTCCATCTGGCTAATTTCTTTGAATAGCTCGATGTCCCGGTCATCGACAAAAATATAGGGCGCCAGTCGGCGTTTGCCCTGTCTATAATGCATGCCTCCCACGTTTACTTTTTCGACTGTTACGCCTCTTTTTATCAATTCAAGTATATCCAGAGGTGTTTCAACTAATAGAATAATCTTCTCCGGTTCATTCTCCTTATCATTTAAAAATAGCAGGGTTTCTTCGGTAGTGAGGACAGAAATCGACAGGGGAAAAGGCGCCATGGCTTCTGCACCCATGTAAATCTCTTTTTCCCAGGATGATGTCGCAATGGTGTCGCTGCATAAAATAATTCTTCCCGGTTTTAGAAGGAGACCCCATCCCACTACAACCTGCCCATGTACCAGCCGGTCATCTATTCTAATTAAAACTAGAGGCATATCAAACCTATCACGAAAATTTATTTATGGGTGTATCGTTCGATTCCTCGAACACTGTCTTCTTTAATGATCTCGGCTAACTCTGGTAATGAATATCGGTCTCGTTTGGACAAGAATGAAATCAACATGCTCAGGTTTACGCCTGAGACAACTTCAGTTTTGAGCAATTGTCGCGCTAAGCCAACACCAGAGTTCCAGCAGCTCCCCCCCATAAGGCTGACCATAATCATTGTTCCATCTTCCCAGCTTTGCAAGGATATGATCTGTCGCAATTTCTTGTTTATGTCAATAAGCGATAAATTCATGGTTGAAAGGGCATAAATATTATCGACTTCCCCCAGGATCGATTTTGCCGCGTCGATTAATGCGTCACCAATTTTACCATGTGTTAATACGATTCCACCGATCATGAGTTGCTCATCATAATTTTATCAAATATTTCACGACAATTATTCCGTATCATAGAATAAGTAGTCTTTTAACGTTTGACTTGCTGTAATTTTTTCTTTCAATTTTTCATTAAATTCTCGAGCAGTATATTGTCCGTATACTTTTAAGAGATGATTTAGCGAGATTACTTCTGCCAGAACGGTAATATTTTTTCCGGGAAAAATTGGCAGATTGATAACTGGAATAGATACTCCGCAATACTTAATGAAAATTTCCTCAAGACCGGTTCTGTCATAATTTTTTCCTTCTTCCCAATCTTCGAGGTGCAGCTCAATTTCCACACGTTTCTGAAAACGGACAGCATGTACCCCAAATAAACTACAGACGTCTATGATACCAATGCCCCGGATTTCCAGGTGATGCAGCAGGGCTTCACTACAGGAACCGATTAGTAGACCTTCTGTCTTTCGCTTTAAATAAACAACATCATCTGCAACCAGGCGATGACCACGCTCAACGAGATCCAATGCCACCTCGCTTTTTCCAATCCCACTTCTTCCAGTAATTAAGACGCCAACTCCATGAACATCGACCAATGAGCCATGGACAATTTTAGATGGCGCCAATTCTTTTTCCAGGTAGCTGCTCAGAATTTGGACAACATGAGTCGTGGTGAACTCGCTCCGAAAAATAGAAATCTTTTGTTCGTTGGCAATTAAAACAAGATCTTCCGGGGGCTGGTTTTTTTGTGTAATAATAAGGCATGGTAGATCAAACTCAAATACTTTGCGAAGACTCGCTTCGCGTTTTGTTGGGATGAGTGTTTCGAGATAGGCTAATTCCGTATTTCCAATTATCTGAACGCTTTTGTATGTAAAAACATCGACAAAGCCGGTCAAAGCCAGGCCGGGACGATGAACTTCCTTCTCTTTTATTTTTTTGTTAAAACTCGATTCGTTGTTAAATATTTCAAGTTTGAGCCTATTTTGATTGTCTTTAAATAATTTTTCTACTGTTAGATATGTCATATTAATATTACTTGTTTATTTATTTTATCTGAATTGCAAAGTTTGTGAAAAAAATATTAAAAAAATCTTGCAAGGAGTAACAGAGTTCACAGATACTCTGCGAGCACAGGGATTCACGGAGAAATTTTTAGAGATATTATTTAGCGGTTATAAAACTCCGTTTAAACTCTGTTTTCTTCGCTTCTCCTTGTTGGTGGAATTACTCATTTATCAATTCGTGAAGCTATGTTCGTAAAGGATCACTGCCTCATTTTTTTCATGAGGCAGCGATTATTATTTATTTAACCAGTATTTTATTTTCAACGTGCAGGTGAAATTTTTTTTCTTTATATCGCTTTAATTTTCGTTGCATTTTTTGAACTGCTAAATCGATCGATTTATATATATCATCCGTTTTTTCAACAACTGTTAATTTTTGCCCGTAAACCGTTATGTGTATCTCAGCAATCTGTATATCTTTTTGATAATCTAAAACGATTTCACAATTAATAATACCATCATAAAATTTTTCAAAACGCAAAACTTCGGTTTGTGCGTATTGTTTAAGCCGTGGTGACGACTTATAATGACGGGCAGTGAAATTGATTCTCATAGGAATCCTCCTTAACATTTAAAGGTTAGATTATAAAGCAGGAGTGGAAAAACAAACGAAATCAATATTGTCTATTTTTCCTGCCCCCAGAATTGGATGATTTTTCAATCTCGATCGGCACGCGGATGTGCTTGTCGGTAAATTTCTTTTAAGCGCTCCGTTGATACGTGCGTATAGATTTGTGTCGTTGATAGATCAGAATGTCCCAACAACTCTTTAACAGCCATCAAATCAGCACCTTCATCCAGAAGATGAGTGGCGAATGAGTGGCGCAAAACATGTGGAGAAGTTCCACCGGTTGAAACCAGTTGAAGATATTTTTCCACTCTTCTCTGAATTCCCCGGCTGGAAAGCGGTTTACCATACCGGTTCAGAAAAATTGTTTGAACATCCTTAATGATAGTTTTTTTTAGTAACTGTTCTCTCACCTCCATATATTTTTTAAGTGATTGGGTTGCAAATTCTCCCAGGGGTAGTAATCGTTGTTTATTGCCTTTGCCAGAGACTTTGATTAATCCATTTACAAAATCAATATCATTTAATTCCAAATTTGACAACTCACTGAGTCGCATACCTGTTCCGTAAAACAATTCGAGGATCGCCTGGTCACGTATTCCAATGGCTGAATTTTCATCAGGAAATGTCAAAGCCTCTTTAATATTTTTATAATTTATTGTTTGTGGAATTTTCTGTTCCGTTCTTAGTGAAAATAGACCGCCAGTAGGATTAGCAGAGATGTAGTTTTGTCGATATAAATAGCCAAAAAAAGATTTCAGACAGGCAATTTTGCGATTAATACTGGTCGCTAAATAGTTTTCTTTCTTGAGATGTCCTAAATACGATCGGAGTACCTGTTTTGAAACCTGGGCAGGGGAAAGGTGTTCCAATCCAAATTTTTGATCCAAAAATAAGTAAAATTGTTTTATATCTATTCCGTAGGCAATCAGCGTATACGATGAATAGGTACGCTCGGTTTTTAGATGATGAAAAAATCTATCGAGTAACAGATCCCAATCGCAAATTTGCCGGGATAGTGATTTATTCGACTTCCTGGTTTTGTTCATGCTTTGCTTTACATTTAGGACAATAAAGAAAATTACCCTGCTTTTGTGTATAGCGCTGTTCTAAATAAGGTGATCCACAATTCTCACAAGGAGTGGCGACGGGTAAATACCACGATGCAAAATCACATTTGGGATAATTGTTGCATCCGTAAAATATTTTCCCCCGCTTCGTACGACGCTCCACGATAGTACCGGAACAGTTTTCCCTGGGACATTTAATTCCAATAGAGAATGGCTTGTTGTTCTTACATTCCGGGTAGCCTGAGCAGGAAAGAAATCGCCCGAATCGACCCTGCTTGACAACCATGGGTTTGCCGCACTTTTCACAGACTTCACCTGTTTCAGTTTTGTCTTCCTCTAATGGACGAGTATAGCGACATTCTGGATAGCCGCTGCAGCCGATGAATTTCCCATTCCTGCCCCACCGAATGATTAACGTTTTACCACAGTCCGGGCAGGTTTCTTTGGTTTCCTCCATCAGCGATTCTCGAATGGTTTCCTTTTTAGACTTGATTGTTTCCAGGGCATGACTGAAAGGATGATAGAAATCATCCATTACCGTAGTAAAATTTTTTTCATGAGCTTCAATTTTATCCAGTTCCTCCTCCATCAATGCCGTAAATTTGACATTGAAGATTGATGGAAAATTCTGGATTAAAATATCATTAACCGTAAATCCCAATTCAGTCGGGGGTAATTGACGCCCATTTTTTTCAACATATTTCCGGTAAGTCAGCGTGCTGATAATCGACGCGTAAGTACTGGGGCGTCCGATATCTAACTTATCCAGCTCTTTGACCAGGCTGCTTTCAGTATATCGAGGCGGTGGCTTGGTAAAATGTTGCCGGGGCAACAGGTCAAGCAGCGTTAAAATTTCACCGACTCTTAAATTTTTAGGAATGATTTTTTTTAGCTCGCCAGTGTTTTCGGATTCCTTATTATTCTCCTGAAAGTCTTCATAAGCTTGCAAGAAGCCTCGAAATTTGATGACCGATCCAGTCGTTCTGAAAAGATAATCTTCACTCACTTCTTTGCCAGTCTTTCGACCGGCATTTATATCAATTGTCGTCTGGTCAAGCCTGGCATCTTTCATCTGGCAGGCAACAAAACGGTTCCAGATCAGCTCGTAAAGCTTGTTCTGTTCAGCAGTGAGATATTTTTTAATTTTTTTGGGTTCTCGTTTCATCGAAGTGGGACGGATTGCCTCATGGGCATCCTGGGCGCTCTTTTTAGTCTTATAAATTCTTGCCTGTTGTGGAAGGTATTCCAGTCCATAAGCATTGGTAATATAATCTCTGGCTGCGACAAGCGCC
Organism: uncultured bacterium; assembly: GCA_965603055.1. Lineage (GTDB taxonomy): Bacteria > Zhuqueibacterota > Zhuqueibacteria > Thermofontimicrobiales > Thermofontimicrobiaceae > CBFDBN01. The sequence continues at coordinate 6,000 of CBFDBN010000067.1, forward strand.
TCATCAGCGATACGGGTGGAATCGGTTCGCATGTAGGTAATTAAGCCGGTACTGCCTTCACCTCCTAATTCTACGCCTTCGTACAGTTGTTGAGCAATTGCCATGATTTTCTTGGCAGTGTAACCTAACCGGCGCGCCGCCTCCTGCTGCATGGTGCTGGTTGTGAATGGTGGAGCCGGTTTTCGAGCAACTTCTTTTTTAGTGATTTTTTTGATGATGTACGTTTTTACTCTTAGATCATCAACGATCGTTTTGGCAGCCTGTTCGTTTTTAACTTCAATTTTTTTGTTTTGAATTTTGATTAAACTAGAAAGGAACGGATCAGACTTTTCACCTTGAAGTTGTGCCGTAATCGACCAGTATTCTTGCGGAACAAAGGCTTGAATCTCTCGCTCTCGCTCGACAATTAACCGAAGCGCCACAGATTGGACTCTTCCCGCACTCAAGCCTCGATATATCGTCTGCCAGAGAATTGGGCTGACCTGGTAGCCGACCAGTCGGTCCATAACGCGACGCGCCTTTTGTGCCTCCACTTTGTTGGTGTCAATGGATTGAGAATTCTTAATCGCCTCTAAAACGGCTCGCTCGGTAATCTCGTTGAACAGAATACGTTTAATGCGTTTATTTTTAGACTTGATCTCTTTAAAGATATGCCAGGCAATCGCCTCTCCTTCGCGATCGGGATCAGTAGCGATATAAACCCGGTCGGCTATTTCAGCAGCTTTTTTCAACTCGCTAAGGATCTTCCCTTTGCCGCGAATGGTGATATATTGTGGCTCAAAACCATCCTCGATGATGACCCCCAGCTTATTTTTCGGCAGATCTTTGACATGACCGACTGATGAGAGTACCTGGTAATCTTTTCCTAAAAATTTATTGATTGTTTTTGTTTTTGCAACAGACTCAACTATAACAACTGATTTTGCCATATAACATCTAATATTTTATCTAATTAATGAACCTGGTTATTTTTGTTAAAAACGAAAAATGAGCCATCCAGAATCGGATCGCTATTAAAAATCAAACTTGAAACCATTGCTTTGATTTCAGCAATCGAAATTCCATATTTACCATTTCGACGCGATTGATCAAGAATTTGTTCAATTTCTTCTTCCCCGACTATATCCAGTTCATGTAGCTGGATCAAATAATTACTTCCTGCCGAGGTAAATGCCGACTTATCATAATTATACCAGGTATGATCTGTTTGATCGGGGGGGACTTGCTCAATGGAATAATCACTATCCATATCTGGGGGGATTTTCTCGATGAGCCATGAAAAGGCTGAATTGATTTCGTTTTCTGTATAACCTTGCTCGATCAATAATGTGGATAGGTCTTCAAATTGACCAAATATCGCTTCGTCAAGGTCCGACTGCATTGCATCAACGATATATGCGACGATCTCCATCACACGTTCACTCATCTCCTCTCTCCTTCGTTTCACTATGGGCATATTATATGTTTTTCACGTCAGGCATTGTTAAATATAACACTATTTCTTTGAAAAGCAAGTGTTATTACAAACATTTAACGAGCAATACAGCCAATGTTAATTCTTATGAGAAAATAGCTTTTGTTCGATGTTTTCTCCTGTTAATGTCGCCCTTTCAAAAATGAATTTTAAGTAAAATCTTTACAGATTAGATTTAGCACCTGGTATAAAATTACTTGCAAAGTGATTGTAGGATAAAATGCCATTTTGTCCTACTGGTCAATTTTTTTTATCTATATTCAATATAGACAAGAAATTCTCAGAATGCAAGGACTTTTTTAAAATAAGTCACAGCGCAGACCTGATTGTTTTAGACCTGTTCCCGGTAATAAGCTAAGCGCAGACAGGATTGTCTGCGATACATTACCTGCCACAGCACTTTTTGTACTTTTTCCCACTCCCACAGGGACAGGGATCATTGCGCCCGATTTTGGGACCAACCACTACGGGCGCTTTCTTACCCGGTTTTGGCTGCGGTTGGGGTCCTTGACTTTCCGCTTGCTCGGCTGGCGCTGGTTGAAATCCCATTCCGGTGGATGAATCATGGACCTCGCTCATCTGTCGTGGACGCCGACGAGGTACGAACTGCGTTTGGTCCCGAACCTGTGCTTTGAAAGCCAATTCGATGACTCCTTCATTAATTCGTGCCAGCATGTCAGTAAACGCTCGAAATCCCTCACTTTTATACTCGATAAGCGGATCTTTTTGACCATAAGCTCGAAGACCAATTCCTTCTTTTAATTGATCCATTTCATAAAGATGCTCTCGCCAGGCATTATCAATAACCTGGAGCATTGATAAACGCTCAAGTTTTCTCATATTGACTTTGCCAATAGCTCGTTCTCTTAGCTTATAGTTTTCGTGTGATTTTTTGAAAACCTCTTCGATCAAATCTTCTTTCTTTAGATCGCCTGGTATATTATTACGGTCAGGATAAAGCGGCGGCATCAGGAAAAACCGCTGAAGATCATTGTTCAGCCCCGCCCAATTCCACTCTCCCGGGTAATCACTTTCACTGGCATGACTTTCAACCCGATCTTCAATCACCTGTTCAATCATGTCAAGGATCTGGTCTCTTAGATTTTCACCGCTAAGGGCATTGAATCGCATTTTATAGATAACTTCACGCTGTTGATTCATCACATCATCGTATTCCAGCAGGTGTTTCCGAATATCAAAGTTATGCATTTCAACGCGCTTCTGTGCCCGTTCGATGGATTTGGTAATCATTGGATGTTGGATCACTTCGCCATCCTGGACACCCATTCGATCCATCACCCCGGCAATTCGTTCTGAACCGAACAGCCGCATCAGGTCATCTTCCAATGATAAATAGAACCGGGACGAACCCGGGTCTCCCTGCCTGCCACTCCGTCCTCTAAGCTGACGATCGATCCGTCGTGATTCATGACGCCCGGTACCGATAATATGAAGTCCGCAGGGGACATTTTTTTCACAATCTTTAATATCAATATCATCCGGAATGGGACGTCCGTTATCATCAATGAGATAACATCCACCATCGCATAACACGATTCCTTTTCCCAACTTAATATCCGTGCCTCGACCGGCCATATTCGTAGCGATAGTTACCATGCCCGGCTGCCCGGCTTTTGTTACAATCTGTGCTTCTTCTTTGTGGTATTTTGCATTGAGAACAGAATGTTTAACACCCTGTCTTTTAAGCATACGTCCGAGCGTTTCTGAAACTTCTACAGAAATCGTACCCACCAAAACAGGTCGATTTTTTTTATGCATCTCTAATATTTCGTTGATAACCGCATTATATTTTTCTCGTTTGGTTCGAAATATCTGGTCATTATGATCTATTCGCCGCACTGATTCATTAGTCGGAATGACCACAACATCTAACTTATAAATCTGCCAGAACTCATTGGCTTCAGTTTCTGCCGTGCCGGTCATGCCCGCCAGCTTGTTATAAAGACGGAAAAAATTTTGCAGGGTAATTGTTGCCAGCGTTTGGGTTTCCCGCTCGATTTTTACGCCCTCTTTGGCTTCAATGGCTTGATGAAGTCCATCGCTGTAACGGCGTCCCGGCATAAGTCGCCCGGTGAACTCATCGACAATCATCACCTTTCCATCCTCGGATACCACGTATTCCACATCTCGCTCAAACAGAGAATAAGCCCGCAATAATTGAGAAATATTGTGAATCCGTTCGCTCTTTTCTCCATATTCGGTCTGAATTTTGTTCTTTGCTTCCTGCTTAGCCAGATCATCCAGGTTTTCGTCTTTATCCACCTGGTCCAGCTCGATGGAGAGATCAGGCAAAACGAACATCAGCGGCTCAGCGGGCGAAAGTGCCTCACGACCCTGCTCAGTCAGGTCAATGACATGCGTTTTCTCGTCAATTGAGAAATACAATTCTTCGTCCAGCTCAGGTATTTTTTTATCCCGCAAATAGTCCATCTCCACCCGGTGAATCAGCTTTTTCGCCCCTGGCTCACGGATGACTTTTTGCAGGCGTTTGTTTTTTGGTGCGCCTCGAGATGCCTGAAGCAGTTTAATGCCAGCCTCATATTCTTCGCCTTCTTTCAGCAATTTTTCAGCGTCAGCGATAATTCGGTTTATCAGGTTAGTTTGACTGCGAATCAATTGTGAAACACGCGGCTTAACTTCATCGAATTTCTGGGTCGAATGTTCAACCGGCCCGGAAATAATTAACGGCGTGCGTGCTTCATCGACTAAAACAGAGTCCACTTCGTCTATAATAGCATAATTATGAGTTCTGTGGACTAAATCGTCAACGCGGATAGCCATATTATCGCGCAGGTAATCGAAACCGAATTCATTGTTTGTCCCATAAGTAATGTTTGAACTATACGCACGTTGTCGCTGTGGCGGATTCATATCATTGGTGATGAATGATGATGTCAGACCCAGTGTTTCATAAATTTTTCCCATCCACTCGCAGTCACGTCTGGCTAAATAATCATTGACTGTAATCAGGTGGACGCCTTTACCACCTAAAGCGTTCAGATAGAGCGGCATGGTCGCAACCAGTGTTTTTCCCTCGCCGGTTGCCATTTCGGCTATTTTACCTTCATGAAGCACAATGCCGCCAATCAATTGAACATCAAACGGCACCATTTCCCATGTTGTTTCAATATTGCTGACATTCCATGATTTGCCAACTAATCGACGACTGGTTTCTTTTACCACTGCGAAAACTTGTGGCAAAATATCTGTCAATACGGCGTCTGTTGCCTCTTTCTCTTTCTCCTCTAATTCTTTAATCTCATCACGAAGTTGGTCTGGATCGGCAGGCTCATCAGATTCCACATCTTCACGTAATGTTTGGCGCACTTCATGAATCCGGGCTTGAATTTCATCGACACTGTCTTGAATTGCTATCTTGAACTCAGTGGTCTTAAAACGAAGCTCGTCATCGGACAATTCATGAAACTGCTGATAGTATTGATTGATTTCCTCAACCATGGGAGCAATTCGCTTAATATCCCGGTCATGTTTATTGCCAAATATTTTAGCTATTACATTTTCGAGCATTACTTCTCCTTGTGTATATTGCCATCAACATATACAAATTTTATTAAACCAAAACCTTCGCAAGGGTACCTTTTCACAAACATCATTGATCATCATCTTCAAGTTTCAATTATTTTTATACTCAGCAGGTTCAATAAAGTTCTGATTAGCCTAACCTGGACAAGCCAGAACCAAAAAGGAATAGAACGCAGATAACGCGGATGACGCTGATCCTCCCGGATTCTTTGGTATTTATCCGTGTTAATGTGCGTCATCTGTGTTATGCGTTCCATAAATCTTTGCCCAATGGGCAAGAATTTATGTATGAGTTCACCTCCCTGCTTACTTTTTATTGTTATGAAAAAAAATGATTTACGAATAAAGATTAACGATTTTTGATTTAAGAAGGAATGCTGTATGGAAAAACAGAAGTCTTGAAATCAGAAATACTTCTAAAGTCGTAAATCGTTAATCCCCCGATAAATCGGGATTTTCAACTTGTTCTGAGATCAAAATAAAGAGTTGCGTATGCGCTGAACTATTACGAATTTACCTGTTTAGTTATTATTTACTCTCAACTAAGCCACGTCCCTGCTTGTGAAGTCGATTCTCCTGGCGCAACTCTGCCAGCACGGAATCAAGAATCCCATTGATGAACTGTCCACTTTTTGCTGTGCTGTATATCTTGGAAATTTCAATGGCTTCATCAATGGAAACTTTTGGCGGGATATCATCAAAATAGAGAAACTCACAAATTGCCATTCGTAGAATGAGTTTGTCAATAATAGCGATCCGATGAAATTCCCAATTATGTGCTTTCGGTATGATCATCTCATTAAGCTCATTAACATGCTGAACAGCACAGGTGAACAACTGTTCAGCAAAAGATTTGGTCACTGCACTATTCTGTTCTTTATCAATTATATCTTCTTTGACCAGATCGATGGGATTTTGGGACATCTCGATCGCATACAGTGCGTGGAGAGCTAATTCTCTCGCTTTTCTTCGAGAACTCATTGCAATTCCTTTAACTATTTTCAGTTAAAAATATTCGACTTTGCATCGCTTCGCAACCGTACCACTTTTGTCTACCGGGAGTTCAAATGGCACGGATACAATAACCGAAATCATGCTATTGAATGAAGGTTAACCAGTTATAATCGCCATCATCACCAGTCTCAACAATGTCAAAAAAGCGGCGTTGAATTTTTGTCGTAATCGGTCCTCTTTTACCAGTCCCAATGTTAATTTTGTCCACCGATCTTATGGGTGATACCTCAGCCGCGGTTCCGCTGAAGAATAATTCATCGGCGATATATAACATCTCCCGGGGAATAACTGTCTCTTTTACTTTATAACCGAATTCACGAGCAATTTTAAAAATAGAATCCCGGGTAATTCCGGGTAAAATTGACGATCCAATCGTTGGTGTTAAAATTTCATTATTCCGCACCAGGAAGATATTTTCACCGCTTCCTTCACTGACAAATCCCTGGCTCGATAATGCGATTCCTTCTGTATAACCATCTATGAGTGCTTCGAGTTTAATAAGTTGAGAATTCATATAATTAGCACCCGTTTTTGACATAGCTGGATGGGTATTTGGATGCATTCTCGTCCATGAAGATACCCTGACATCAACACCTTGATTAATCGCTTCTTCTCCAAGGTATGCTCCCCAATTTAACGCGCCAATTGCGACTTCAACCGGACAGGAAGATGGGTCCACTCCCAGGGTATTATAGCCACGATACACCAGCGGTCGAATATAAGCTGATTTCAAGCCATTAACTTTAATAATATCAATACAAGCCTGCTTAATCTCATCCTTTGTAAATGGGATATCCGTCCGATAAATTCTGGTCGAATCAAAAAATCTATTAATATGATCATCAAGACGAAAGATCGCTGGTCCTTTCTTTGTATTGTAACATCTTATTCCCTCAAAAAAAGAAGTTCCATAATGAACACAATGGGACATGATATGAATTTTTGCATCCCACCAGTCTACATATTTTCCATTGAACCATATCTTTCCCTTTTCGTCTTCAGGTTTCATAAATTTCTCCTTCGTTTTTATAT
>CBFDBN010000068.1:0-13067 GCA_965603055.1 uncultured bacterium
GTTACAATGGCGCTCCCGTCCTTCACAGTTATTGGTTTTTTCATCAGCTTCTGTAAACCGGTTTCGGTAGCTACCGCAGCAACGATAGACAGTAATATAACCCAGCCAGCCCGAATCCCGAAAAAATAAATGGATCCAATCGTCGCCGGAATCAATGAAATCACAACACCATACATTATTTTGGGGATTGAATCTTTGTCAGTAATATGAGGAGAGGAAGACACAAAAAATTTGTTTTCCATAAGTCGCATTCCTTATCTCAATAAACCAAGTTTACGCCGCTTTCGATTTCAACATCTTCGTCACTTCAAGTTTTCCGAATTTCATAAGATGGATATGCCGGATTTTTGATGGACAGATAAAAGCACAGGAGCCGCATTCGATACAATCTAACACACCCAGTTTATGCGCTTCATCAAATAATTGGTACTCAATAACTCTTGCCAATATGTTGGGAAGCAGGTTCATGGGGCAGGCATCGACACAGCGGGCACAGCGGATGCAGGGATCTGGCTCAGCTAATTTTGCCTCTGCTTTAGTCAATGCCAGGATGCCGGAAGTTCCTTTGGTAACCGGGACATCCAGTGTGAATTGGGCAATCCCCATCATAGGACCGCCATTGATAATTTTAACTGTATCTTCTGTAATGCCGCCACAAAAATCGATCAAATTTTGAAAAGGCGTTCCAATTCTCACCAACAGATTTTTAGATTGTTTCATTCCTTTCCCAGTGACAGTAACCACCCGCTCATAAAGCGGTCGATTGGAAGATACTGCATCGTAAATCGCCTTAGCACTTCCCACATTGTGAACCAAACATCCAACGTCCATGGGTAACCCGCCGGCTGGTACTTTGCGACTGGTAATCGCCCTGATCAGTTGTTTTTCAGCGCCCTGCGGATATTTCACATTTAAAGGAACAATCGTTAATTTATCACCAGAATCATTGACGAGTTTCTGTATGAGTGCAATGGCATCGGGCTTGTTTTTCTCAATACCGATAAAGCCGTTTTTGCAATTTAATATTTTCATAATCAGGCGAACGCCTTCGAGAATTTCGTTGGGGTGTTCCAGCATCAGCCGGTGGTCAGCAGTTAGATAGGGTTCACATTCGGCGCCATTCAGAATAAATGTATCGATTGGTTTGTTTGCCGGGGGGGATAGTTTCACGTGGGTTGGAAATGCCGCGCCTCCCATTCCAGCAAGTCCAGCCTGCTGAATTTTATTTTTCATTTGTTCAACATCCTGGGAGAGATAATTGGCAATCGGTGCAATGTCGGGAGAAATCTCATCTTTTCCATCACTCTCAATAACAATCGATAATACTTCTCCGCCAACTGGATGGGGTCGTTTCTCTATCGCTTTTACTTTTCCCGAAATAGAGGCATGGGAAGGAACAGAGACAAAACCTTTTGCTTCGCAAACTTTGTCGCCGGTCTTTACTTCGTCTCCAACATTGACCACCGGTTCGGCAGGAGCGCCAAGATGTTGTTGAACCGGGATGATAACAAGTTCCGGAAGGGGTAATACCTCAATTGCATTTTCCTCAGCCAGTTCCTTATTCTCAGGAGGGTGAACACCGCCTTTAAAACTCAGTTTTTTGAATCTCATTTTTCCTCGCTTATTCAATAACCTGTTAGTTCACTGCCTGCAGCAGACAGGCTTTTTTTTCGATATCAATCAAACGTCAAAGCTGATTTCTATAAAGCAATTATTTCAAAGTCTCGATTTCACTAAGGAATTCATCCATATCTTGAAAATTGCGATAAACCGAAGCGAATCGGACATAAGCGACCTGGTCGAGTTTTTTTAGACGCGCCATCACCATTTCACCGATTTCTTTTGAAGAGACTTCTTCTTTCGATTGATCTTTGAGAGAATTTTCAACCTGGCTAACCAGGGCATCGATTTGTGCCATAGATACGGATCTTTTGGTGCAGGCTATCAAAATTCCTTGCTTTAGCTTTTCTCGATTAAACGCCTCTCGCCCTTGATCGCACTTCACAACTAAAATGGGTGTTTCTTCAACATATTCTTTGGTTGTGAATCGACGTTTACAGGAGATACATTCCCGGCGTCGGCGAACGACTCTGCCTTCGCTCTTTGAACGAGAATCAATCACTTTACTGTTATCCACATTGCAATAAGGACATCGCATAATCTGTTCTCATTTTGTTAAAGTTCAAATTGATAGAGGGGAAACTGTTGGCAAAGCTCATAGACTCTGGAACGTACCTGCTCATAAACCGATTCATTGCCAATATGTGTTAAAACTTTGTCGATCAGCCCACCGATTTCGACCATTTGTTCTTCCTTCATGCCACGGGTCGTAAGGGCGGGCGTGCCGATACGAATGCCGCTGGTAATGAAAGGGCTTTGATCGTCGAAGGGGACCATATTTTTGTTTACCGTAATGCCGGCTTCTTCAAGGGCTCTTTCTGCCTTCTTTCCAGTTAATTGTTTGTTCCTGAGATCGACCAGCATCAGGTGTGTATCCGTACCATTGGATATCAAATTATAGTCCATACTAACAAGCTTGTTTGCCAGCGCTTTGGCATTTTTAATCACCTGTTTTGAATATTCTTTAAATTCAGGCAACAGCGCCTCTTTAAATGCAACCGCTTTGGCGGCGATAACGTGCATCAAAGGTCCGCCCTGGAACCCAGGAAATACATTAGAATCAATAACTTGCCCCCAGGTTTTCAGCTTGCCTTTTGGCGTCGTAATCCCCAGATCATTTTTTTCGTTCTTGCCGACCAGAATCAAACCGCCGCGTGGACCTCGCAGAGTTTTATGCGTGGTTGAGGTAACTGCATGACAGTAGGGGAGAGGACTTGCTATCAATCCGGTGGCAATCAGGCCGGCAGGATGGGCAATATCTGCAATTAGCTTGGCACCAACCCGATCGGCGATCTCACGAAACGCCCGGTAATCGATCTCCCGGGGATAAGCGCTGGCGCCGGTAATGATTAATTTGGGTTTTTCTTTGACAGCCAGATCCTCAACCTGGTTCATATCGATATAGCCAGTTTTTTTATCAACGCCATAAGATATAATCTTGAACATGCGACCGGAAAAATTTACCGGGCTGCCATGGGTCAGGTGTCCGCCATGATCCAGATTCATCCCCATGACAGTATCGCCGGATTTGGCAAAGGCAAAGTAGGCAGCGATATTCGCCTGTGAGCCAGAGTGTGGCTGCACATTGGCATGTTCGGCTTGAAATAGTTGTTTTGCTCGTTCGCGTGCCAGATCTTCTGCCACATCGACATAAGCACAGCCACCGTAATATCGTTTCCCGGGATATCCTTCGGCATATTTATTGGTCATCACCTGTCCCATCGCTTGCAATACCGCTACACTTACAAAATTCTCCGACGCAATCATCTCAAACGTATCATTCTGCCGCGATATCTCATCTTTTATCGATTGATAAACTTCGGGATCAGTTTCTTTTAAATTTTTCATTTTACAATCCCCTGCTAAGTACTTATCATTTTTTATAGTTGAATATTGTAATTTTTTGCGCGCAGCGCAAAGCGCATGGTGCATAGCGCACTGAAGTGCAAGTGACAAAAGTTTAAAGTGTCTAAAGTTGTCAGTTAAAAGTGCACCAATTAAACTCATTAAACTCTTGCCAAAAAAACAAAGATTTTACTTGTAATATTATAGCGCGATATACGACATACCGATCAACGCGCAATGCACTATGCGCAACGATCAACACCCGGTCAACTGGTGAATCTTATTAACACGACGCAGATGTCGCTCTCCCTCAAAAGGAGTTTTTAGCCAGACGTCAACAATTTTAAGGGCAAGTTCATGATCGATAAATTTCCCACCCATAACCAATATATTAGAATTGACGTGACGACGGCTCTGTTCAGCTATATCCAGGGAAGAACAGAGCGCAGCCCGAATTCCCCTGACCTTATTCGCCACAATTGACATACCGATTCCGGTACTACAGATTAATATTCCTCGATCGGCTTTGCCTTTGGCAACAGCCCTGGCTGCCAGGATACCATAGTCAGGGTAATCAACAGAGTCAGTTTTAAAGCATCCAAAGTCTTCAGTCCGGACTCCGATCTGTTCGAGAAAGTTATTCACTTTTGTTTTCAGTTCGTATCCAGCGTGATCAGAAGCTAATGCAATGATCATACTTTTGACTCAGTAGATTTTGATGTTAGAAAACAGCCAGAGCAATAGTTATTCATCGTATAAAAAAATAACATAATTTAGTTTCATTATTGCGCAGGTAAAAATAGAAGGATGGGCAATTCGTCTGCCGGGATTCAATACCGACTGCGAATTCTTCACCTGGCGATGAAATTCCACCAGGGAAAATGAATTCCCTGGCGGAAGAAGCTCCTTTATCTATAAATCCAATTGTAGCACGAATCTTTTGGCTTTGTCTGTCCTTTATGAAAGAATTTGTCTTCCTTAGTCGGTCTAAAATCTTTAACGTAGTTCATTTTCCGTTGCGCCAGGTCTTTGAATTGGAGATCTTGAGCGGCTTGTTGATATTCTTGATAAGCCTTAGCATAGACGAGTTTATCGTCAAACTCAGGCGCTTTTTTCCCCCTGGCTCGATAGCATTTTTCTGCCTGTGCTTCATAGATTTCACCGATGACGATGTGTGCCAGTCCATATTTTGAATCAACCCGGAGCGCGCGTCTTGCCGTATCCCTGCCAGTCTTGAATTGTCCGAGTTCTCTATAACAGGTTGCTATGTCACAGAGAATTTTCTTATTATCAGGCTGAATTTTCATGATTTCATTATAGACATTAATGGCTCGTCTATAAGTTCCCTTATTTTGCAGCGAATTGCCAAAGTATTCCATTGCTTTGGCATCGTCTGGTTTTAGTTTAAGCATGTGTTCAAGATTGACGATAGCATTGTCATAATCGCCAATATTAAAATACTCCCTGCCTAAATTGAACAGGTTCTCCGTATTATCCGGGTCTAATTTTTTCAATTCTTCCCTTCGCTGAATCGCTGCATCGACATCTCCGCTGGATTTATAGAGCCGGCTGAGCGCTGTCTGGGCATCCTGATCTTCGGGGTTTAATTCGACCACCTTTTCAAATGCCACGGTCGCTTCCTCGTGCTGATCATTTTTGATATATAAATTGGCAAGCGCTTTCCAATCCGTCACCTTGCTGGCATCAATTTCAGTGGCTTTTTCATATTCCTGAATTGCTTCTTCAGTTAAACCGCGACCATCCAGAAAATATCCCAGGGTTCGATGAAGATGGGCGTTAGCCGGGTATTCCTCGACACCGGCTTCTAAAACGATCTGTGCGGAATCAGGATTGTTTAGTTTGATGTAAGCATCGGACAATAGTGAATATTTGTCCTTGAAGCGGTCAATGGTATCCAGCTCAATTACTTTCCAGAAGGGTTTAATCGAACTTGGATAGGTTTTGTTCTTATAATATTCGTAAGCAGTGCTCCAGGCTTTATTTAATTCATGTTCATAAGCCTTTCTTAAGGAGTCCTGAATCGCCTTTTGACGGGCCGTATCAACTTCTGGACTCACTTGCTGAGTTGTCGGGGCGCAATTGAAGCTGAGAGTTATACCTGCGATGATTAGAGAGATTGCAGAAATAATCGATAAAGTTTTGAATAGTTTCATGTTTTTAGATACCCTCATTTTCCTCTCCTTAATATTGTTTAGAAATGTTAATGGGAGTTCAAATATAACGTGATAATAATTTAAGAAATTGAATTTAAAATTTTTTTTATAAAATGCAAGTAAAAAGTTACATAATTTTCTATTTTCCTCGAAAGAACCATTTTTCTCCCCCGGTAATAGAAATAAAAATTTGAAAAATGTCTTCTTTGACCGGGTTTGATGCCAGATCTCCTCGTTGTCCATAGCGAAATGCGACATCTAACCGTCCTCCGGTTCCGTAATAGGGAAATCCAGCCCCGACAGAGATGCCATATTCTGTTACTTTATTTCCAGCTCCATCCTTAAAATCCAGTTGACGAAAGAAATAACCGGCACGATAGGTCATTTTTTCATGGTATTTTGCCAGCATATTTGTGCTGGGCAACATTTCGACACCAAAGCCCATGCTATAACTGTCGTTGTAGCTGGCAAGCAAGTCGTTTTCGTTTTTAAATTTTGACCAGGCTTGATAGATGAAATCACCGCTAAAACGATACTTTTCTTTTAATACGTAAGTCATCCCCAGTCCCCAGAGTTCTGGTATATTTGCTTTCTGGTTCTCGGTTTTAAAATTATCGACAAGATAGAATGAAGAAGATTTCTGGGTGAAATTTTCAGTTTGATCATTATAATTTAATTTGTATTTTGAGGAATAAATCGCACCAGCATATAAGTTCGGGATCGGGCGAACGATGAGCCCACCAGTCCAATTGATCCCCCACATTTTTTGGGTCACTCTATTATTCGAATCCCAGAACAAATCGGATACATAATCTACCATCCAGGTCTGCTCTAATTTTCCGAAATTGACATGAAAATAATTTCCGAGATAAATATGCTTTGTCAGCGCCACACCAAATCCAAAAGAAATTTTGTTTAAACCACCACTAGCTTTAATTTTTTTTGAGTAACCATAGTTGTCAATCGTGTCCATAACACTATATTCGTAATCGAACTGACTGGAAGGAATCATACTTACTGATGCTGCCAATTTTTCCATTTTTAAAGGAATGGCTAAAGAAATTCCATTGAGATTTGTATATTTAGTGAACCCGGTTTCGAGTTTTGTTTTATTCCAAATCGCCTCATGTAAAAAATCACCGGAGAACCGCGTTAAGGGGATAAAAACCAGCCCGGCCGGATTCAGCACGTTGATCTGGAATTGATCTGGAACCGCAATTAAGCTGCCGCCCATTCCAATCGCCTGGGCGTTTGCGAAATATCTTATTTCACCCAATCCCCGGGAGTTGTAAAATGAGCCGGTGTGACCCGGTTTCCCGGTGAATACCGATATTCCCAATATTAGAAAAATATAACCAATTTTTATCTTCATGCTTATGATCTCCAAAATTTTCAGAACAAGTTTGTTCAAATCGTTTGAAATCTGCCACTGCTACGAGCCATGTTTAGCTATCTCTTTCGAACCAGGCCTGGCTTAATTCAGAAAAGCTTTTATAAATTTAAAATCACTACAATCCCTGTCTTGGTGGTGAAGTATAGTACAAATAAAGCCGGGGTTGCAGCGCATCACTCGATTTTGATGAGTAGAACGCAGTTCGAGATAGGGTTCTCTCTTCATTTACTGATCGAACTAAAAAGCCATAATTAGGATAATTGTTACCGATCCAGCCCTGGATTGTCTGGGTGACATCAACAATGAGTGTGTCTGCTACCAATGTTCCTCCATAAGAAGCGGTCGCTGGAAGCTCATTAACATCGCTTTTCGCCCTTGATTCTTCTTCTTTGCGGAAAATTATGATATCGCTCGCATTTAAAATATTGCCAATCGAGTTATCTTTATTGATTACAATTTTCATAAGCGCCCGATTTAGATGGATAGTTGTATCGAAATTGCTTAGATCGAATTTAAGAAAACTTCGGAAAACCAGCCCTTTTCCGATATAAAAATTATCCGGATCGAGGCTATTTAAAACCGATGTCGTATCTGGAATCAGAAAAGCGTCGTTAGTCGCATATACGGTCGTGGTGTCCCTGACTTTTCCAGTCGAATCTATAAATGAATAAATAAGTTTTATTGCTGGCTTCAAACTCGTCTCTGCATTTTCAGTTGAATAACAGCCAAGAATACCTTGCAAATCTTCGCTAACCATCCAAAAACCATTGTTTGTTAAACCAGATATTGTATCAGCCCAATCAGAAACCACAAGTGTATCCAGATCAATTGCAATTGTATCCGATGTATCAATAGTGACGGTAACATTTTGAAAGGATCCACTCATAAAAGGTAATTGATCGAGATATTGTTCCGGGTCTTGATCGTTTTCCCATTCAAATCCAGCATGATACAAATTTAAAGTAAAAGTCTGATTTGAAGCTAAAATAATTGAGTCGTTGGGACTTTTTGTCAAATATAATTTAGCAGAATGGACTTCCGCGCTATCTGGTAAATTTCCAAATTTCATGTAAATCGCTGAAGCATAGTTCTGGTAATTGCCAATTAGCAAATTGTCGCCCGCCCCAGTATTGATCAATCGACTATAGTAAGCTTCAGTGCCAGGTTCCTGAACGATTAATGTATCAGCGACTTGTCCTTCTCTATCTCCAAAAATATCTGAATATCCAGTGGGTAACGGTTTATCCTTTCCACAGTTGAAAAAAAATAAAAATACAACCAAAATTGAAACCCACCACCTCAATTGTTTCATAATCTTCCTCGTTTCGTTTTACTATTAACGAATATGTTAAAATTTAAGTTAACCTATTTATCGTAAAAACCAGTTCCGCATTTATTAAATCGTATGGCGTAGCGAGTAGAGCGTTGGGCGATTCACCCTTCACTATACGCCTTACGCCCTGCATTCAGCATTCAAATTATTGTAAGAAAAATGAAAATTCACCACTCATCGATTCAAGTCATTGCTGCCCCGGTTCTTCCATACGACTTTGCCGTTTTTAATGACCTGGTCGACTAAACTCACCCCAAAATGATACGGTAAATATTTGTAATTAGGAATATTCCAGATGACCAGGTCAGCTTTAGCCCCAACATTGATTGTCCCAACCGTTCCGGTTCTTGAAACCGCCTGCGCCGCATGAATTGTTGTTGCCAGCCAGGCTTCATCGGGAAGCATTTTCATGTAAATACATGCCAGGGTCATCATCAGCGGCATAGATTCGGTCATACAACTTCCCGGGTTGAAATCCGTAGCCAGCGCCACTGGAAGCCCGCCATCGATCATCTGTCTGGCTGGTGCGTAACGCTGAAGCCCCAGAAAAAAAACGGCCCCGGGTAACAATACCGGGATCGTTCCGGCTGATTTAAGTTTTTCAATCGATTCTGGAGTGATGTGATCCAGGTGATCCGCTGAAACTGCGCCTAAACTGGCAGCCAGTTCTGCTCCACCGCTCGATGTTAATTGATCGGCATGGATTTTTATTTTGAAGCCATGATCCAGCGCAGCCTTCAAAATCTTCCCGGATTCTTGAAGATTAAAAACATGCTCCTCACAGAAAATATCACAGAACTCTGCCAGCCCTTGCTCCGCAACCCGGGGGATCATTTCATTAATAATAAGATCGATATATTTCTTCCGGTCATGGCGAAACTCATCTGGAATTTCATGCGCCCCAAGGAAAGTTGGGATCAAATCAATTGGATGAATCCGATTCAATTCCTGAATCACTTCCAGGGATTTGATCTCATCTTCCAGGGATAGCCCGTAACCGCTTTTGGCTTCGATCGTCGTCGTTCCATGCTGAATAAAACGATCCAGAAAAGGCAGCGCATGTTGAATCAGTTGCTCTTTGGAAGCGGTTCGTAATTGTCTAACGCTGTACCTGATTCCACCGCCAGCTTCAGCGATTTCTTGATAGCTCTTCCCCTGAACCCGCATTTCAAACTCGTTCTCTCGAGTACCAAAAAATATCGGATGGGTATGGGGATCTACAAAACCAGGCGCAGCGACTTTTCCCGTGGCATCGATTACTGTAACATCATCGCTTATATTAATTTGATTAAGAATTTTTGGTGTTGAGCCTGTCAGGACAATTTTTCCCTGGAAACATGCAACCAGGCCATTTTCAATGAACTGTAATTCACTTTTATTCGAACTGTTTATTACCGGATTCAATAACTGTTTTGCATTTTTGATAAGCAGGTCAGCGTTTTTCAAAATACATTTCCCCGGCGAATTTAAATAAACGTTAAATATATAAAATAATTTTTTAAATACCAACTAAAATATTAAATAAAATCATTTTTTTAACTCTTGACTGGTAGAGAATGTTTCAAAAACGATCTCAATGGGGAATACTGGCACCGGGTTGCTTCATTCGGAGCGATGGAATCGGTTGATAATAAATGCCCTGAACCGCTAATTCTACTAATTTCTCTAATTTCGCTAATTATTACAATGGCGCTGGTTCTAAACTGATAATTTGGATCGGAACTATACTTGTATCAGAAGTTGACACAGCAAATTTTGATGATTTGCTTCTGTTGATCTGATAGCTTTTTTCGGCTGTTTGATTCTTGCTTTCGAGATGGGCGAGAAAATCAGCTTTGTACTGCGGGGTCCAATAATGTATTGGAATCACCCTCCTGGGCTGTAGAAAATCAATAAATTCCTCTGCCTGCGGAATGAATTGACTTACCCCTTGAATAGTCATGAGAAGCAGGTCAATTTTTTCTGGAAAAATTTGTTTTAAATAATTTCTGTTGTTCTGGTCAGCAATATTCATGATGTTTGCCTGGGCGTCTCCCAGGTGAACGAGCGTAAATCCCTTATAAGTAAAAATAAAACTGCAATTATCTTTAGTTGATAGAGAAGTCTCGGAAGTCCGCTCCGATTTGATCGATAGCCCGGCTAAGCTCAACGTGTCAAAATCCATTAAAATATAACTGACGCTATCCGGGAGCCGACTGGGATCGTAATGATCCGGGTGTTTATGAGAAACGGTGATAATATCTGGAGTAAAGTTACCAATGCTATAAATCGGGCTGGGTAAGCCATAAGAATTGGATGTCCCATAATCGGTAAGGACATGGACCCCGTTATTAAAATAGATCACAAAGGATGAATGCCCCAGGTAATGGATATAAATATCAGGTTCCTGTGCTTCCGAGGAAGAAATGATCATCACACAGAAGAAAATAAACAAAATTAAACTTAATAACCGAGTCAGTGAAAGTACACTTTTCATTCTGCTACCTCCCTAAATTGGTATTCAACTCAAAAGATTTTATGTTATCATAATTTCTGCCAACAACCACAGTTACTTTGCCATCGTTCACCTGGTATACCATTGACCAGATGGTATTCGATTGCGCCACACTTTGAAGGAGATTCATTGCTTCTTTTTTGTTTACTTTTCCTGTTGATTCTTTTAATTTATTATAAACTTTATTATATCGCCAACAACTGATATTTTCTGGTGCGCCTGAATCATGAATAATAAAATTGGTCGAAACCTGCCATTGTTCAGTATTCCATATCACAATCATTTTATCGTTTACAAATTCAATAATTGCTGAACGACCGGATAAATCAGCAATGAGATAATGAATAGGTGGGGTTTCCATTCGGACATTATATTTTTCTATCAATTCGATGGCATGTTCAGTGTTTTTAGCGTAATCAAGCACCAGCCGAATGACTTCTATCTCTCCAATTGTTTTCTTTTTTGGATCAGAAGGGGATTCAGCATGGGGAATTGCCATCATGCCAATCGCCACGCCCATTTCGTTCATCCCATCAAACGGGAGCCAGGGCGTATCAAGCAGTCGTCTATTGTTTTGAGCTTTGTCAGGCAGGTTATTCCGGGTAAAACCGAAGTATTCTAAATCGACCATTGAAACTGATGCAAAACCGTCAGGTGGATCAGTAAAAAGGAGTAAAGGAATGTGATCGTACCAGTCAAAATTCCTGCCCAGAATGGTTGCATTTTTATCACCCATTGCAGCAAAACAAGTGCAGCCAAAAGGCTTCTCGCTGAATCTAGCCTTTTTTGTAGCAGAACTAAACGTTTTATCTCCTGGTTTAACATCGTTTGAGAAACCGTAATCCCCGTAATAAGTCATCGTATAAAACGGATAATTTTCAACTTTGGTCAGGCTGGAGAGCGTTAAGCTGTCCAGTTGAGCCTTTGTGAAATTTGAGTAAAAATCATCCTGCGGGATTACTGCTTTTTCGTTACAGTTTGCAGCTAGAAAAAATGAAATAAAAATCAAGCAGAGAATATTGCGATGAAGGTGTTTTGTTGACATGATCAATTTTCTCCTTATTTAGAGCCTGTCTGGAAATTTGAAAAACTGATCGGTCGTTACTTATCAGTACATAGTAAGTCTTTAAAATTTATTTATTATTAACTGAGCAACCGACCGGTCAGTACCTTTTTCGGACACACACTATTTAAGTTTCAAGGTTGTTAATATATTAAAAAATTTAACTCTAATCGACCTGATACGTGACTTTGGACGTTTTTGTTTAGAAATAATTTTTAATTGATATTTCAATGAGAAGAGGATGTTAAGTTAAGTTTTTTGTTGTAATTACTAGTCTTCTATGATAACTTATAGTAAAATATTATCATAGGAGATTATCATGTTAGAAAGCTTTTTTATTCAATATTATATAGAGACTCAATTCTCCCGAAGACTATGCCAGGGTACTTTTTCAAAATATTTGAACATAGCAATATTTGAATAACCTGATGGTTAAATGTTTGTTATTAAAAGTCAACTGGCATATTTATTGTTGATAAAAAGTGGTTAAAAAATTGTACCAAATTTGAAAAATAAATTTCTTATAATAATAATCCATATTTCAGTAACGGTAAAGCTATTAATAATTTAGAAGTTATACGGCTAATAAAAGTATAAAACTGCTGGTGATGATTGATAGATTCATCTAGCCTTAACCTGTTTTAGACTTAGCCGACTGTCTCAATATCGATCAAATTATGTTCAGCACTGTGATAAAATAACCAATTTGTAACCAGGAATTCACGAATGGCAATCTTAGTCGATTCAATAATTCTAATTTTCTGCCTGGCAATTATCTGTAAGGGCGCGACCATGCTGGTGGATTCTTCGTCCAAAATCGCCCGGCGACTCGGGATTTCCGAGCTGATCATTGGTCTGACCATTGTCGCCTTTGGAACTTCAGCGCCGGAGTTCTGTGTGACGATTTCTGCTGCGATTCGCGGAGCAGGCAATATCTCAGTGGCAAATATTATTGGCTCCAATATATTTAATATCGGCATAATTCTTGGCGGTGCTGCTATCATCCGCAATTTAAAAACTACCGATTCAATGGTTCATCGGGATGGCTTTTTCTTATTGATCTGCTCAGTTGTCGCAGTCGGAATGCTCTGGGATTTACACCTTAGCCGGCTTGAAGGAATGATTCTTTTTTCATTGCTTATATT
>CBFDBN010000069.1:0-12884 GCA_965603055.1 uncultured bacterium
GGATAAAACTGGGACAGGAATTTGAGATTTCTGGCGGCTGTCCAGTTTTCATAAAAAACATGAATATCACCCACGTAACCGATGTCGAATTTCCATTCGGGCTTGTTCGGATTATTGGTTCGTCCAAAGACTTTCATCTCGCCGCTGTCCGCCTTCACCAATCCGACCAGGCAGTGCATGGTCGTTGTTTTTCCAGAACCATTTGGCCCTATATAGCCAAGCACTACACCTGGTTCCAAATCAAAGTTCAGGGGACCTAACTGAAATTCAGGATAGGTTTTTACGACATTTTTGAATTCAAAGGCTTTCATTATTCTTTTTCTCCTCTATTTTGGATTTTGAAATTTTTGGCGATGCTGATTTCCTGTATACTGTCATTTAAATTCGATGTTGCAATTTCTCTTTGATAAAAAATTTCAGGACTCCTCTTTTTATCATTCATCGTACCAGATGTCCTACCGTCAAAAGTGAAAACAATGACTAAAAATTGGTATACCATTATCCCAATTATTAGTGATGCCTGGATTATTAATTCTATTGACATTTTATCCTTTTTCATGGTCACCACGCTCCCTTCTCACTTTAAATATTTATTATAAAATTTTGCATAGTCCTAATTATTTCAATACTTCTTTTTTATTTTTCAATTCAATGATTTGTTTAATAATATTTTCAACAATTTTAACAATATCCGAAGTCGAAAGCCCTTCATCCAGCGCCGCCAGGATCGGTCGTTCTAAGTTTTCCATCAAACGTTCTTTTGCCATGTCCTTTTTCTCATCCTTTCTTAATTGAGAGACAAAAAATCCTTTTCCACGTCGGGAGTGAATCAGGTTTTCCCGCATGAGCTGTTCATAAGCCCGCTGCACCGTAATGACACTGACACGAGTATCT
Organism: uncultured bacterium; assembly: GCA_965603055.1. Classification (GTDB taxonomy): domain Bacteria; phylum Zhuqueibacterota; class Zhuqueibacteria; order Thermofontimicrobiales; family Thermofontimicrobiaceae; genus CBFDBN01. The sequence continues at coordinate 895 of CBFDBN010000069.1, forward strand.
TTCGCCAGCGTCCTGATCGAGGGCAGCGATGTATCGGCAGACAATTCACCCGCCAAGATTTTCGCCCGAATTTGACGGGAAATCTGGGCTTGCAGTGATTCGTCGGATAGGTCGGTAAGATTTAAAATCATAGTTGCCTCATTTTTGTAAACGCAAAGCGCATAGAGCATTGCGCATAATGATGCTATGTGCTTTGCTCTAAACTCCTTGCGAAACTTTCAACACCAAAATCGTTCGATCATCTTGCAATGCTTCATCATTATTAAAATCATTCAAATCATCAAGAATTCCATCGACAATTTTCGGAGCAGATAAATGCCGACTTTGAGCTAACAAATCATTCAGCCGATTTTCGCCGTATTGTTCTTTGGCACTGTCCATCGTCTCGGTTACACCATCTGTATAAAAAAGAATCATATCATCAGCAGAAAGATTGACGGTTCCTGTTTTGTACTTTGCTTTTTCGATTAATCCGAGAGCAGGCCCGCCTTTGGCAAGCGTATCACAGTTTCCATGATTTCTAAGCCAAATTGGATAATTATGCCCTGCTGTCGCATATTGAAATTGATTGTTTGATTGATCATAAACACCATAAAACAGCGTGACAAATTTATCCTTCGGCGTATATCGCACCACCATTTTATTCACATTTTCCAGAATCTGTTGAATGTCATTACCATTATTGATTTCACTTTTCATCATGGCTTGAATCTGGGAAATGAGCATGGCAGCAGGAAGTCCTTTGCCACATCCGTCAGCGATTATGATTCCAAATCGATTTTCATCTATCGGAATAAAATCATAAAAGTCACCACCAATGGTTCGAGACGGCATCGAATAAGCAGCCAGTGAAAAATGCTGATTGTCGGGCAATTCTTTGGGCAACAGATCAGCCTGGATCTGTCTCGCCATATTCATTTCTTCATCCATGCGACGCTTTTCCAATGCTTCGACATAAAATCGAGCCGTCGTCAATGCCGTAACAAACTGGTTGGTGAGGACAATCAGCAAGTTGAGTTCTTCGTTGGTAAAATTCAGACCACTGATCTTGTCAGTCAGCGCCAAAAATCCCAGCAGTTGATCATTTTCAACCAACGGCAAAATTAATTTAATTTCTCTTAATTTCAGCTCATTCAAAAGGAGACTCTGACTTTTGTTATACTTTAACAAGTCAATTGAAATCGGCAACCTTGATTTGTTGATAACAGTTAATAGCTCATCATTTCGATCGATGACAAATTTTTCTGTATATTCCACGGACGGCAGAATTGTATATTCGTCAATTCGATCATCGTGGATGGCAAAATAGACATTTTTCACCATGAGAAACTGCTGCAGGTTTTCGATCACAATATCCCGCAATTTTTCAGGATCAAAAACCGATATCAGTTGCTTTGAAAATGCTTCAACCACATTGAGAGGAGAATGGCTACCGAGTAATCGCTGCATGGAGATCGCTTGTTTTTGTTCAGCAGTCAAAGAAACAACATAAAATCCTCTCCCCTCTTTCGATTTGATTAATCCGTCCCGCTCTAATTCCTGGTACGCCCGCTTCACGGCACTGGCATTCACCCGATGTTTCCTCGCCATCGTCCTGATCGGGAGCAATTCATCCCCGCCTTCCAGATCGCCATCAACGATTTTATTGATCAATTGACGGGAAATCTGGCTGTGCATCGGTTCTTCGGATAATTCTGTTAATTGGAGGAGCATGGTAGTTCCTTTATTTTTGAAATCAACCTCCCGCAGGTTCAGAACCTGCGGGAGGTTTTTATTTTTGTCATACTGTATATACTGATTATATACAGTAATGTTTCAAAATTTATTGATTTTTTTGAAAAAAATTTGAGAGCAATAATATTCACTTGATTTATTTGAATTTATTTTATATGTTTTAGTGAAATTAACTGGAGGAATGTGGATGAAAACAATCAAAACAATTTTTAAAGAATTTCTCAAAGAACAAAAGTCACGTTTGAAACCAAATACTTTGAGAGGATATGAGGATGCAATTTTCTTGTTTCAGGATTATTTGAATGAATATGCTTCCCAGTATTTGGACAAGGAAGAGACAGAGAGCTTTGAAAAAAAAGGCAAAGACTTCTGTGAAATTTTTACCCCAGAACAAATTGGCAGCACTGAAATCAATGAATTTCTGAATTATTTCATGATCAGAAAAGTAATGGGTAGCAAAGAGCTGATGAAAAATGTCAGCCGAGCGATGAAGAAACTGGTAAAATGGATGAATGAAAAAGGCTACATGGAAGAAGAAGATTATGAACGTGGTACCGAGATAGCTGGTAGGGCAAAAGATGAATTGCCACAATGTGAAGAACTGGCAAATCTGATCTATGAGTGCTGTGAGTATGGCGATTATGAAGAATATACTGAAAAAGTGGATGGATATTTGCAAGTGACAAAGATACAGCCTGGCAAATTGTGGTTTGAAGATTATACGGGATCAGGTAAAAAGATTGGACCGGTCCATGTCGATTATGCGATAAGCTCGTTGTGCAAAGTTGGCTGGGTAATTAACCTGGTACTGGGAAAGACTCGACGGGGCTGGAAGATGCTGGAAAGCGGGAATGTTTATCCGCACTAAAGATAACCTCTGTGGAACTTTTTCAATCTGTGAGGGAAATTATATCAAAAAAATTCGCCCACAGATTGAAACAACCCCGCAGATATTTTTTTTATCTGTGGGAAAGTATTTCTTTAAAATCATTGAAAATTAATCATTATTAGAATCCCCATGACAAAACTAAAACTCTACTCCGAATTAGCCGAAATCTATGATCAATTATACCTTAGCTTATTTAACTATGAACAGGATGCCAAATTTGTCGACTCTATCCTCAAAAAATATCACATCAAAGAATTTTTAGAACTCGGTTGCGGTTCAGGGCATCTTGCCCAATTATTGGTGAAAATGGATTACAAAATGACAGGGGTCGATCTGCATGAAGAAATGTTGCAGATCGCCAGGAAAAGACTGCCCGAGGTGGAATTTATTCAGCAGGATATTCGAAATCTGAAATTTGATAAAAAGTTCGCTGCAATTATGGCCATGGGAAGAATGTATACTTACATGACCACCAATACTGATGTAGAACAGAGCATTTACGCAATTGCCAATTGTTTGAATCCTGGCGGGATTTTTTTGTTTGATAATTTCAGTGCGCCTCATTTTATCAGAAATTTTAAGGAAAACGAAGAGATGGTTAGCGAGGTCGACCTGGGGGATCGAAAAATCAAACGGATCAGCAAAAAAACCTGGAATCTCAAACATGGTGTGACATTCAATTGGCCTGCGAAATATTATATTGAAGAAAAAGGAGCAACAAAAGAGATTGAAGACCAATCTGTTCTTCGAGCGTTTTTCCCAGAGGAGCTTGAGTTTTTTCTGAATCGGGCGGGAATGCAGGTTGGTGAAATATTTGATCATGATTCGGCATTTACGATGCTGGCTCAGAAAAGATCGTGACCTGTGATAGATTTAAAATCAATTCGGACTAAAAACACTCCCCAAGCTTTTTTAATTTTGTAAGAGAGATTTTCTGCAAAATCAACTATCTGCCGCTATATTGAAATAGATTGCGTTAGCCTTGTTAATCAAACATACCGATGAATGGTTGTTTTGTAATTGAATTTTAACTGATTCCAACCCCCCAGGCGGATGTAATCGATATGAGATTTCTAAATTATAATCCAAATTGGTTTATTGATGGTTTGAATCAGTACCTGTTTCTTTTCTGATTAATTTCAAATTTTAGCTTGACAAATTCAAAAATATTGCTATATTATGATAACCAAATTATAGACGCGAGAAAAGAATAATGAATTTCATTGCTTCTTACATCTATTTTAGCTTTTATTTTTACTTCTTTGCTTTAAGAAGCAGTGGAAGAATTTTACTAACATGAGAAAAAAATAAGAGATTAAAATTTACCCACTGCTTCTCACGAGGCAGTGGGTTTTTTATTTTAGGAGTGTTTCAATATGTCATTAGAGAAGTTACGCCAGGATATTGACAAAGTAGACATCCAGATCGTTAAGCTGTTGAATAAGAGAGTACGATTGAGTCAACAGATTTTTGAAGAAAAAAATAAATTAAAATTATCAATTTACGATCAACAACGGGAGCAGAAAGTAATTGAAAATGTTATTCGACAAAATCAAGGACTGTTAATCCCTCAACAGGTAGAGTCAATTTTTCAAGTCATTATTGATTCATGCCGAACAACTCAACATAACCTGAAAGGAATGAAAAATGGTAATCGTTATGAAGAATAATGCCACGGTTGAGCAGATCGAAGCTGTGGAAGCAAAGATAAAAGCATCGAATTTAAGCGTACATCGTATTGATGGCGCGATTCGAACCATCCTGGGCGCAATTGGGGATGCGTCCGTGGTCGACCTGCGGGATTTTGAAAATATGGATGGGGTGTTCAATGTTGTGCGTATCATGGAGTCCTATAAGCTTTGCAGCCGCACCTTTCAACCGGATAATTCTATCATCAAGTTTAATGGTTTAGAGCTTGGTAGTGACCGCATTGTTGTCATGGCTGGTCCCTGCTCGGTGGAAAGCGAGGAACAAATTTTCACCATCGCAGAGCAGGTGTCACAGGCTGGTGCATCGATACTGCGCGGTGGCGTTTTCAAGCCGCGAACTTCACCTTATGCTTTTCAAGGGATGGGAATGGCTGGATTAAAAATCATGCGCCAAGCTGCCGATAAATTTAAGCTGCAAATTGTCACTGAGATTCTCGAGCCAAACCAGATCGATCTGATGTATCCTTACATCGATATTTACCAGGTCGGCGCCAGAAACATGCAAAATTTCCCTTTGCTTAGGGCGTTGGGTGCAACAGATAAACCAGTGCTGTTAAAACGAGGCATGGCTGCCACCATTGAAGAATTCTTAATGGCTGCTGAATATATTATGGCCGGGGGTAATTATAAAGTTATTCTCTGTGAACGGGGGATTCGCACTTTCGAAAAATATACTCGAAACACGCTTGACATCTCAGCCATACCAATCGTCAAGAAATTGAGCCATCTGCCAATTATCGCTGATCCCAGTCATGGAACTGGCAAACGTGAATTTGTAGCGCCAATGGCAAGGGCAGCAGTGGCTTCTGGTGCTGATGGTTTGATTATCGAAGTCCATCACCAGCCAGACAAAGCGCTATCCGACGGACCCCAGTCGCTGCTGCCCGATCAGTTCCAGAGATTAATGGAAGAATTGAAGGTCATTACCTGGGCGATTGGGAGAACGGTGTGAGTTGTTCGGTTGAATTAGGATTGGTGAATTCTGAATATAAAATTTTGAATGCTGAATATCGAATTTTACACATTCCTGTATTGGCTCAATATTGAATCTTAAATCAGAAAGGTCTAAATTATGGAAACTTACTCTAGAATTACAATCATTGGCATGGGATTGATCGGGGGATCAATCGCGCTGGCGTTGAAGCGTAAAAATTTTTGTGAGACAATCATTGGCGTGGATGAATTTTCGACGATTCACCGGGCATTGGAACGAGGAACGATCAATGAAGGATTTAACCGAACTGAATTGGAAAAAGCAATAAAAGGCTCGGAGATTATTTTTATCTGCACACCAGTACACCAGATTGTTGAATTACTGCCAGTATTGGCAAAAGCTGCGGATGAAAATTCACTGGTCTGTGATGTAGGCAGCAGCAAAGAATTCATTGTGGAAGAAGCGAATAAAAATTTTCCAGAGAACAAATATTTCCTGGGAACACATCCCATGGCCGGCGCTGAAACCAAAGGGATTGAATCCGCTGATCCTTTTCTATTTGAAAATGCCATCTGGGTAATGACTCCGGGGCATCGCATTCCGGAAAAGATTACTCGCAAATTAGGCTTGCTTCTGGAAGGGATGGGAGCAAGAATTCTCATGCTTACACCGAAAATGCACGATCGAATCATTGCCGCAGTAAGCCACCTGCCACAGTTTGCAGCGGTTTCTATGGTTAATTTAATCTCCCGTTTTCACCAGGAAGACCCGAACTATTTGAAATTAGCTGCTGGTGGCTTCCGGGACATGACCCGCATCGCTTCCAGTCCATTTTCCGTCTGGCGAGATATTTGTCGAACAAACCAGGAACAGATCACTAATTTTATTGATGAATACATTGCAGAGCTACAACGCATTAAAAAATTGTTGCAAGATCAAAATATGGAACCTTATTTTAACCAGGCTGCCATTACACGACTTGCCATTCCGAAGGATAGTAAAGGATTTATCCGACCTCAATATGATATATCGATTGCTGTCGAAGATCAGCCCGGTGTTATTGCCAAATTTTCCGGTATATTAGCGAAAAATAAAGTTAATATTAAAGATATTGAAGTACTGAAAGTCAGGGAAGGAGAGGGCGGTACCATTCGCTTATCATTCGATAATGAAGCCGATCGACAAAAAGCCGTGGATTTGATTCGGGAAGCAGGTTTCTCATGTTATGCTAGGGATTGATTGGAAAAACGTAGCGCGTAGGGTGTCGAGCGTAGGGCGCTGAAGCGCTGCGACTGAAATTAAAAGTATTAAAAATGATCTAAAGTTGGTTTTTAACGAACTTTTAAAAACTCCATCCCTTTCATAAGTTATGAGCCTTTAGAACGATTCTTTCGCCCGATAACCAGCCATAAGCGTCAATCTAAGCTCTTTTTTTAACGCAGAGTTCGCCAAGTAGACGTAGAGACCGCAGAGTTTTTAAAATTCCTATTAATTTCTCAGCGATCTTAGCGTCTTCTTAGCGAACTCTGCGTTTAAGTTCATGTTGATAATCTATAGTTAAATCCTCAATATTATACCACTCTTCTTAATTTGACGCTAATTGGTACGTAACCGGGGGATTACTATTTTTTTTAACAAAAAACTTGCTTTATTCATATTTTTTTGTTATGTTTCATCTACTATTTTTGCTGCCATAGATTTCTCACCAATGACAGGACATCCCATCAAATGGAATGAAGAGCTTACCTAAAAAATTTTTACCAGGGATATTGTGGGTAATATTCGTGAAAAATTTGTCTATAATTATGTACGATCTATAGTGATTACTTTTATATTCATTAAAAATTGAAAAAGGAGAGCGTCATGATTAAAGTCTTTACCTGCATGTTAATCGGTTTAGTAACCTTGATTCAAAGCACACCCAGTTTTGCCCAAAAATGGGGAAAAACTTCTAAAGAAGAGCTGGCAATGAAATCCATCCCGGAAGACCCTGAAGCCGATGCGGTGGTGCTGTTTGATATTGGGTCCATGCGGATCACGCCAGATTTTGATTTACATTTCAAGAGACATCGCCGCATAAAAATCCTGACTGAGAGAGGCAAAAAATTCGGAGATATTTCCATCTCTTACTGGCACGAGGATAAACTGAGAAAGCTAAAGGCTCAGACCATTCAATCCAATGGAAAAAAAATAAAACTCGATAAAAAAAAGATGTTCGAGGAAAGCACGGATTTGTGGAAAAAGAAGGTGTTTTCCATGCCAGCGATTCAAATCGGCTCAATCATTGAATATGAATATGAAAAATCAAGTGAATATTTGACTTTCCTGGAGCCATGGTATTTTCAAAACGAGGAGTTCACCAAACTCAGTCAACTAACAATATTACTTCCAGGGGAATTTAGTTATAACTGTTTTTTCAACAATATCATGGAACTGGAACCAGAAAAGGATAAAACTTTTGATCCCGATCGTCCCCGGCGGATGATTTATCAATATACCTGGAAAAAAGAAAACCTGCCTGCTATCAAATCAGAGCCCTATATGACCACTGTTAAAGATTACTTACAGGCTATCTATTTTCAACTTTTAGCGTACAAATCTCCCTACTCTTATTATAAATTTGCCAAAACCTGGGATGATATAGCAAAAATCGCCCGTAAGAGATTTAGCGATTTTTTTACGCAAAGTAAAAGCTTAAAAGAGGTCATTGAAAATATTTTACCAGATTCTATAAAAGGAATCGATAGGGTAAAGACGGTATATGATTATGTCATCAAAAATATTGAAACTACAGCATACCGGGGTTTAACGGGAGATCGATTGAAAAAATCCCCACAGGTATTGAATAATAAAGCTGGAAGCGCAGTTGAAAAAAATTTCCTATTAATCAACCTGTTAAGGATTGCCGGTTTTAAGCCGGAGCCAGTTCTCATCAGTACCAGGGACCATGGCCGGTTTCACGCAAATTGGGCTCAATTACAACAGTTCGACCATGTAATTGTCCACCTGCCCGACGGTCATCGCTCATACTATTTAGACACTGATAGTAAATATTGTCCCTTTGGCTTGCTTCCGCCGGAAGATCTAGTTGGTAAAGGATTTCTTATTGGTAAAAAAGAGGCTAAAATCATTACCATACCTGACCCACTCCAAATTAATATGAAATATGCCTCGACCAAAGCAAGCATAGATGGAGAGGGAAATTTTCATGGTCACACAATTTTGAGATATGAAGCTTACCGTGGACTGTATGAGCGCGGACGGCTTAGTAAAAAAAAACCGGCCGAATACGTGAAAGATAAACTAACTGATCGATATGGGGAAGTTTCTATCGACTCATTTAAGATAAATAATGTTGAACAGGTTGATCTGCCGCTTACCATTGAAGTGCATTACCAGGTGCCAAATTATGCCCAGGTTGTTGATGATATGATTTACCTGTGCCCCGTTCTGATGAATCGACGTGAAGCAAATCCATTCAAACGAGAAACTCGTAATTTCCCGGTGGAATATAACTATACATTAACTTCGTCAGAAGACGTAGAGATTGCAATAACTGAAGGATACCAGGTTGTTGAAACGCCGAATCCGGTCACACTGGGTATGCCAGGATTGAAATTTATCTCGAATTGTGCCGCAGCTACGAACAAGATAAAATATAAACGTCACTTCTCAACCAACAAGCTGGTATTTGGAATGAATCAGTATGTCGATTTACGAAATTCTTTTGAACGAATTGTCAATGCTGACCAGTGCCAGGTCGTCATCAAGCGCATAAATTGATGAATCTGTTGCTTTAGTATAATTTAATTGAAACTCCATTTCTGTGAAAACTAACTCGAGGGATAGTTGCCATGTGGAAAATAAGCAAGTTCTTGTCGGTTACATTCGCTTATATTTTTATTCTGTCAAGTCATCTTGCCAGTCAGGCAAATCCTGCTCAATTATGGCATGAAGCTGTCGATGCCATTGTCCTGCTGGATGAACGAGAATTTCAAATCAAAAATAACAATAAAGCTGAATATCAAGTGCATCAAAAAATAATTGTCAATAATGAGCGAGGGAAAAAATATGGCGAAGTTATTATTAACGAAAATAAATTTTGCAGATGTACCAAAATCTCTGGTAGAATTTTAGATTTGAATGGGAAAGTGCTGAAAAAGTTAAATAAGAAGGAAATTAAGAAAGCGAACATCTCACCCGGCTATATTTTATTCGATGACAGCAAATACCAATGGTTTGAATTGGGACTGCCAAATTTTCCTTACATCATCGAATATTCTTATGAAAAAGTTTATAACAGCCTGTTTTTTTGGCCGGACTGGTATCCTCAAAGGGATATTCCGGTATTAAAGACGATCTATAAGTTGGTGTTACAAACGCCTATAAAATATCGGACGCATTACATCGGTTTTAAAAAAGAACCAAAAGCTTATGATGAAAAGGGTAACCTGGTAACTGCCTGGGAACTGGAAAATATTGAACCGAAGATCGAAGAAGACTGGATTCCGCCGGAAAACGATGTGCAAATGGCGCTCTTTTTTGCACCTGATGAGTTCCAATTAGAAGACTCTAAAGGTTCCTTTGAATCGTGGGATAAATTCGCCAGTTGGTATCGCCAACTCACTTCTGGGCGATATACACTTTTGCCAGAAACACGGCAAAAGATTGCGGACATGATTTCAGAAACTATGAGCGAGCGACAGAAAATTCAGAAACTCTATTCTTTTTTGCAGAATCATACCCGGTATGTTGCGATTTATTTGGGACTTAGCGGTTGGCAGCCCCAATCTGCGCAGTCGGTGTACGAAAACCATTATGGTGATTGTAAAGATTTAACGACACTAATGATTGCCATGCTTCGAGAAGTCGGCATTACGGCATATCCTGCCATAATCCAAACTCGTGATCACGGTTTGCTTATAAAAGAATTTCCTTGTGCTCGATTCAATCATTGCATTGCTTTTGTGCCATTACAATCGGATACTGTTTGGTTAGAATGTACGGCTGATTTTGTTGAAGCAGGGATGCTCCCCGCTGCTGACCAGGGATGTGATGTACTGGTAGTTAAAGAGAACGGCGCCGAGATTGTTCGCACCCCGGTTAGCAACTCAGCCGAAAACGTTTGGACCAGTAAAATTGTCGGTCGATTAACCAGTGGTGGCACTTTATTTTTTGAAGGCTTGATCGAGGCATTGGGGAGTATTGGGGCTTCTCGAAGAAGCGCATTTAATGACCTAAAACCAGAGGAGTGCCAGCGAAAAGTCAGACGGATAATCGGGAAATTTGCGCCCAAAGTCGATTTACAGGAATACCAGATCGTTAACCTTTCTGAAAATTTTGATCAACCGTTCATTATCAAATTTAAGGGAACGGTTGATAAATTTGGAGTGACAAGTGCCAATCGAATTTTTATCAATCCAGATATCTTAAATCGACAAACCCAGGATGATATTCCTGATGAAGAAGAACGTAAATTTCCAATTCATTACTATTATGCCTTCAAAGAAATTGACTCCCTGGTCATAGCGCTACCAGAAGGATTTAAAATCGAAGCTGCGCCAGATTCTATTAATCTTGAATCGCCATTTTGCGCTTTCAGAACAAGCTATTGTGTTGAAAACGGTACATTAAAATACAGCAGGATATTCGATTCCATTTACAATCAAATACCGGTTGTAATGTATGAGGACTATCGTTCATTTGTAAAAAAGATTGTGAAAAGCGATAATGCTAAATTCGTTTTGCGGAAAAATAGTTCTTTTTAAAAATCTTGAACTGTGAATTAGTCGAATTATTAAATAAGGAATAAACAACCCTGGTTTCTTTGAGAAACCCGGGTTGTTCCTATTTAAAATGTGCTGTATCTTTTGATAAAATTTATATATCGGTGGCAATGAGTGTAACAAAATACTCTGTGCACATCTGCGTTTAACCATGCTGTATAATTTTCAACAAACCTTCCTGTGTAAATCTGCAACAACCAGGTTTATCCATCCTGTGTCATATTACCACATTTCAATAATTTCTTTTTTATTTAATATCCATTTAACTTATTATAAAATCAAATAATTAGCCAAATATTCTGATTGTCAAAATACTGGTATGGATATTGCGTAAGCAAAGAAATAATGATATATCCTGTAACCATATTGAGATTTATCCGTAACTGTTATGAACAATCGAAAATATTATCAATTGATCATCATAAATTCAGGGAGTTTGAAAATGAAACGAGTTAATCATTTATTAGCCATGTTGCTCATCCTTTGCTTAGCGGTCCTTCAATGGAGTTGCGGGCAAAATTCGCATTCCAAGACAAAAGATAAAAAAGATGCTGATGTTGTCATCCCGGTAGAAGTGGCACAGGTGACCACCGGTGATATTTCTGCTTATTTTTCCGGAACAGCCACCATTGAAGCTGAAGAAGAAACCGATGTCGTGGCAAAAGTCGGCGGTGTTGTCAAGAAAATTTTTGCCGAAGAAGGTGATTATATTAAAGCCGATCAGGTGCTGGCAAAGCTGGATGACGAGAAATTGGCTGTTCAAGTTGAACAAACAAAAACGACATTGCTCAAGCTGGAAAATGTTTACAAGCGAAATGAAGAATTGTTCAACAAAAGCCTGATCAGTGCTGATGAATTTCAACGCACCAAATATGAGTATGCACATCAAAAAGCAGCTTATGATCTGGCACAGTTGGATTTGAACTATTCTTCTATTC
>CBFDBN010000070.1:0-12845 GCA_965603055.1 uncultured bacterium
AAATTCCATTGAAGGTAAAAAAAATATTTTTTGTAATTTAGTTATAATTGTTAATTAATGCAAACAAAATTTTAAAAAAATTTTCAGCTCAATAAAGTATATTTTGAAAAAATTAAAATGTTAGGATTAAGCGCTATTCTATTTTTTTTCTAATAATATAACACTGTGTTGTTGACCCCTTTTTATATATTATTATCCCCAAATCCCAAAAGCTTAAGCTTACATAATTTTAAATTAACTTTTTTTAATATTTTACTTGCTTTTTTAATTTTTTTTTATAAAATATAAATATGTCAGATCCATCAGAAATAAGACATCTCATCGGTGCTGCTAATGCTGGCGATAAACAGGCTCAGGAAGAATTTTTTACAAAATTGTCTGTAAGATTTTCTAAAGTAATCACACGAGAGTTACGGAAATACCCAATCTTAGCAAATGGGACAAGCCTGGATCAGAAAAGCCATGAGGTCTGTCAATATGCGCTGAAGGAAGTGAAAAGTCTGTGTCCGCTGGGGAATCCAAATTTTTCCCTAATGCAGGTCATGAGTGTCTTGCATAATGTTCTGGATACGATTATCACCAACTCATTGGCTGATTTAGCGAAAAAAGGAAACCCGGATGCAGAAAATTTACTGTTCTCAATAATCAGAAGAAGGCTGATGGAACGTATAATCAAGAAAAGGGGGAGAGATACCCAACATGAGGACCAATGAAGATTTAGTCCATGAAGCGTTAATAATTATTTATGAGAAATATAAAGATATAGAATTTGAGAGAGGGGTACTGCCCTGGGCTTATGGTGTTTTAGATCGGGTGATGAGCGGGAATTATCGAACTAAAACCCGGCGTGAGAGAATCATAAATATTCATAGGGATGACGTTATTAAATTGCATGAAAATAATGATTCTGTTGAGGAGCAAGTTGCGTCAACAGAGCTGGCTGAGGAACTGTGTTGTGCTCTAAACCAATTAAATAATAACGCAAAAGAGATCTTTAAGTTGAAGCTGGCAGGATTTTCTGGTGACGAAATACAACAGAAACTGGGTATATCCCGATCAAGCCTGGATGTGACAGTTTTTCGAGGGCGGAAGAAATTGAAAAAGAAATTAGCAAAACGAGGAGTTCTTTAAAATGAAGTGTATAGATAAAAGAATGAAAAAATTGGTCAGTTTGTACCAATTTAATATGCTGGGGGAAGAAGATAAATTTAGCGTTGAAGATCACCTGCTGGAATGTGATGCCTGTTTTGAAGAGGTTTATCGCTTAAGCCCTGCGGTGGAGATCGTAGCAGAAAAACCGGAATTTTTTTTAAATGCTTTACAACCAAAAGTGAGTATCGCGATGAGAATAACCAGCTTATTCAAGAAAACCACCCAGGGAATAATAGATACAACAAAAAATATCTTTGCTACGATGGATGGATGGATTAGAAAACCGGCTATTAGAATTCTGGTGCCTGCAACTGTAATTGCTTTATTATTAGTTGTTTTTGTCACGCCAATTAAGAAGAACTTTTCTGATCTGGCGATAATTGAAAACGCTTCATATTTAGCTCTCAAAGTGAGAGGAGTCATTGATGGACTTTCATCGACACAAAGTATATTTGACCAGGGAATGAAATACTACCAGGAAAAAAACTATGAGCAGGCAATTCCGAAATTGAATATCTATATAAAACGGAAAAAACATGATGCGTATGGACATTTTTATTTAGGAGTTTCTTTGCTATTAACAGATCAGGCTAAAAAAGGGATCAAACATCTTAAAGCAGCAACTGAGTTGTGTGAAAAGCAAGGAAAGGATATATTGTTAGAGAAATGCCACTGGTATCTTGGAAATGCTTATTTAAAAAACAGCGATGTCGATAAAGCTTTAAAGGAGTTTCGAAATGTAATTGTAATTGGCGGCGAGTTCAAAGAAGATGCTATTAACCAGGTTATGAAAATAGAGGAATTAAAGGCTGAGTAGTTGTTGAGAATGTCTCAAATCCGTAACACAAGCATCTTGCTTGTGACTTTAATTATAGATTTAGGATATGTTTTTTCCACAAACTGGAAGTTTGTGTTACAGTCTCATGGAAACACCCACCTCAACTATATGAAATCAATCTCCTCAGATTGATTGATATGCCAGGTGCCGTCAGAAGTGCCTGGCATTTTCATTTTCTTCAATTTTAAAATAATGTCATTTTTCCCTTGATTGTTTTACAAATTTTTAGCAAATTATGCCTATCGATTACAACATATATTAAAGGTTAAAAGTCAAGTAAAAATTTCCCTCTAGCCGATTTTTTTTGATTTTTTTTTTAAACCGGGAATTCGTAAGTAGCCTTATTAATTTATCATTAACAAACACTTACTATATAAATTACATCTTCATAGAATTTAAAAATCTAGACTCATCAAATGCTTGACCATTTTTAACATATAATAGACCGCAACGGCAAATTTATGTCCCATAATACCCCTGGCTTTGCGGAAGCCATGTTTGCAGATCAGTCGTTCATAATAACGCTTAATCAGTGGCGATTGAGACTGAGCTTTGAAAATAATCTGATTGAACGCCCATTTCAAATAGGGATTTCCAATTTTAGCATTACCCCGGCCAGTTGATTTGCCGTTGGAAGTTCTTTCACATCTCACGACACGACAGTATGAAGAAAAATTTTGCACTGCTTGAAAACGATCGATCTTATGGATTTCATATAAGGCAGTCAACGACAAGATATCACCGATACCGGGAGTTGACTGTAGTATCGCGAATGCTTTGGGATCATGATGTTTCGCCTGGGCACGAATCTTTTTTTCCAAACTATTGATAATGAGATCCAGAGTTCCAATTAAGTCGAGATCACAACTAACCGTCAATTGTTGAACCGGATCATCAAATCGTTCAATCAGCGAATGACGACTCTTTTTATTTTTGATGTCCCAGCCATTGACATCAAGTATCGCTTGTTGAGAGAAGGTTTCCTGGATATGGGTATTGGCTGCTGATCGGAGTGAGACATAATAATTTCGGCGCCGCAAAAGATCGCAGCACTCCTTCGTAAATCAAAAATCGTTAATCTCCCGATAAATCGGGATTTTCAATTTATTCGTAAATCATTTTTTTTCATAAAATTAAACAAGTTTGGTGAACTATTAACTCGCAGGTAAATTAAGAATTGACCAGAAATTTTGGAATTTGGTTTTTGTTATTTGGAATTTAAAATGATTATCCTACAAAAGAATAGAATATTTATAATTATCATACTCTTTTTTTTATTCCCCATAAAGAGCCAGGCACAAATATCTTTTTCCCAGAATCACCCTGAATTGAACTGGCAGACTTTTGAAACCGATCATTTCAAAATTATCTATCACAAGGGGATTGAAGTGCTGGCAAATGAAGTTGCACGGGTCGCCGAACAGGTTTATGGACCCATTACAACTGATCTGGGAGTAGAGCCACCGCGCAAAACACCGATTATTGTTACTGATTATCTTGATTATTCCAACGGGCTTTCAACACCATTGGGACATTATATCATTATCTGGTCGCAGAGCGAAACCAAATATATGACCGGGCAGATCAAATGGCTGCGTGCTGTTGTGGCTCACGAATTCACCCATGCAGTGAATTTCTGGGCATTTCGGGCGTTTCCCGGCTTCTGGTGGGAGCTGCTGGCATTGGGATTTATTCCCACCTGGTTTCTCGAAGGCATTGCTGAATATGAAGCTGAACAGTGGTGCGAGCATCGGGACATGCTGATGCGGGTCATTGCCTATCACCGGAGATTGTTGCCGTATAAAAAAATGACCGGTTTTATCGGCACCGATCAAATTGGCTCGCGACTGGTCTATGAGCAGGGACATTCGCTGATCCGCTACATCGCCCATAAGTTCGGCCATGAAAAAATCCGTGAAATCATCCAGAAATATCGTGCCCTGCCCATTAGCTTGAGCCTGGCGCTCAAACGATCAATTGGCTTGACCGAGGAGCAACTGTTTTTCGACTGGAATAGAGAAGTTCAAGCTCATTATAATCGTACTTATGCAGAACATACACCGATTACGAAAATCGGTGAACTATTAAAAACGCCTTTCCAGGGTAATTACGGCGCTCGCTGGTCTCCTGATGGCAAAAAGATAGCTATTGTTGCCATCAAAAAATACAACGAGGGAGTGACCGAGCTTTACCTGCTGAATACCATAACAGGAAACACTAAAAAAGTCGCTGGACCTTATGTCAATGGCTTCTTCTCCTGGTCGCCGGATGGCAAATCTATAGTCTATTCACAACAACACATTGTTCGAACTGGCGCTCAAATAAATGACTTATTTTTGCTGAACTCCGAGACATTGCACATAAGACGCCTAACCGATCACCAGCGAGCCACGGATCCCCATTTTGCACCGGATGGAAAACAAATCGTTTATGCAACTCACCAGGGATCGCGCTCCAACCTGGCAGTGTTAAATATTGAAAGCGGTGAAAGCCAGGTCATTACTGATTTTCCGGATTGGACCGAAGTGTTCACTCCCCACTGGTCGCCCGATGGGTCCCAGATTGCCTTTTCAACCTGGGACGCTCGAGGCTTCCGTGACATCTGCACCATCAAGTCTGATGGGACTGGATTTCATCACCTGACCGAAGATGCCACCGACGACCGTTACCCGGTATGGTCGCCTGATGGCAATCAAATCGCCTTTATCTCCTATCGAAACGGCATTGCCAACCTGTATTTGATGAACATAGCAGACCAGGCTGTCAATCAAGTGACTGACACGCCGGGCGGTGTTTTTAATCCTACCTGGCTGCCTGATGGCAAGCATATCGCTGTTATCGCTTTCGAAAAACGCGAAACGACGGATATCATTATGCTACCCGTATCAGAACAGGCTGTCATCACCGCATCGAAACAAATTAACAAATGGCTGCCCTTTCATCAACCAGGGAATCACCGATTAGGAAATATTTCCAGACCCATGCTTCAGAAAGAATTCTATCATGCAGCAAAGCCATACCATTCATTCACCAACATTCGATCTCAAATCTTGCTTCCCTATTTAGATCAAAGCGAACAGGGCTGGCAGCCGGGAATTATCAATCTCTCGGCCGATCCATTGGGCAAACATTCACTCATGACAGCACTGACCTACCGGCATCGGTTCCATTTTTTTGTCAATTATGTTAATCAACAGCTTGGTCCAACAATTGAGATCACTGCCAATAAAACTACCCTTGATCATGGTGATTTTCTGACAGTAGTTGACCGGCAAAACCAGACCAGTAAAATATTGTCGCTTTATGAAAATTTCTGGTCTGGATCGATTTCGCTCTACTGGAATATCAATTTTGGCAGATCAGTGCTTTCCAATCACCTGCTCTGGCTTAGTTCGAACTTCAGCTATCGAAATATCATTAATAATACTGATTATGAAAACATTAACACCTCCAACTGGACATATCCCTTACTAAAGGGTTGGAATAATTATTTGACCCTGGGCTATACCTGGCAAACTTACCGCCCCGATGTCAGTTTTGATATTCATCCCAAATCGGGCTGGTGGTTCAATATTTACGCCCGTCATGCAGATAGATATCTGGGCAGCGATCTGAAATTTTCACAGCTCGGATTGACCGGTGTACTTCGCCGAGAATTGCCCTTTTTAGAGCACGTAATTGCCGTTCGGGCTGGTGTCAGTTTTCGAAGGGGAGAACAGCCGGTTCAAAGTCGGCTGACTATCGGAGATAACGTTATCCGCGGCATCTCCCATTCGCAGGAAGGCGATCGGCAATTTTACAGCAATTTCGAATATCGATTTCCACTCACCAGGGATTTTGGCTTAAAGATCTGGATTTTCTATTTTGAACAATTTTGCGGCGCCTTATTTCTTGATCTGGGGACTGCCTGGGGAAGTGACCTGGCAGCATTAGATGAAATTCGTCAACGAAGTTTCGGCTCCGTCCCCTGGCTAAAAACAACCGGTCTGGAATTGCGTCATCGGCTCTGGATATTCGGAAAAATTCCATTGGTTCTCAGTGGTGGATATGCAATTAATACATCAAAACCTGATCAGTCAAATATTTATGTGCGGATTGGATCGGTGTATTAGAAAGATTGTACGGCGTGGCGCGTTGGACGTGGGGCGTAAACTGAGTCATTTTGGCTGGAGGCTTTGCGCCCAACGCTCTACACCCTACACCTTACTCAGCTCACGCAAAATCTTTGAATTGCTCTACCTGGCATTTAAAAAAAAATTTAAAAAAGATTTTTTTTCGCTTGACTTTTTGGAATTCATGGTTTATATTTATGTCTTATTTTTTAAAAAAATGAAATTTTACATTTAAAGGATTAATTAGAAATCAATATATGGGTATCTCCCTTATCAGAAATTCTAAAGGCTATGGAGAAGAGCGACAGGATGCTGGCTTTTTTGTAGTCTTTTTTATTTTCCTTCCAATTTAAAACTTGCTTAATTTTAACGATGAATAAAAATAAATCTGTTGTTATCTCTCGAAGACAATTTCTGAAAAATAGCCTGGCAATGGGGACGGCATCTGCTGTTAGTTTTACCTTTCCAAAATTCTTATCAAGCACGCCGCAACAGGGATTTAAACAGCTTGATTCAATAGCAGGATTTGTTAATCCTTATGGTGTTGCTGTCGATCCCGATGGACTTATTTACGTGACTGATGCCGGTGGCTATTGCGTAAAATTATTTGACCCGGCTGGAAAATTGGTCCAGACTATCGGAAAGCCGGGTAGCTCGGGCGATAAATTTAATTATCCCCAGGGAATCTGCATCGATAATAATGGCGATCTTTATATTGTCGATTCCAACAACGGACGTATCGCGATCTTCTCGCCTGATGGAATTTTGAAAGACTCTATTGGAGAAGTCGGCGGCTATCCCGATGCATTTTACACTCCAAAAGGAATTTTTGTCAGCGATAAAATTTATGCCTGCAATACCCGCAATCATCGGCTTTCCGTTTTTGATAAAAATTCCCATCAGTTAATTGGGAGCTATGGCGATCTTGGTGATGATCCAAAAGATTTGCCACAGGGAAGCCTGGCTTATCATTTCAGACTGCCGACGGATGTTGCTGTGTCCGAAGATGGCAATATTTATTTGGTAGATAGCAAGCATGGTCAAATCAAAGTCCTGGCTCAAAACGGCGAATTCCTTTTTAGCTTTGGTGAAAATGGTAATGGTGAAGGTCAACTCAATTTACCAGAAGGAATTACACTGGATCGATTAAACAATGTTTATGTCTGCGATGCAATGAACGGACGGATTCAGAAATTCGATTCACAGGGAAAGTTTCTTGGCTTGTTGAACGAGGGATTGAAACGACCAACTTCGATTTGCATTGATAGTGAAAATAAATTTTATGTTGTTGATGCTGAGCTAAAACAAGCGATTAAATTTGAATGGACGGCTTGATTCATGTATAATTCATTGACATTTTATACATTTATTGGATTGGTCATTTTCTTCTTATTTGTAGAAATTTATCGATCAAAATTCTTTATCAAAGGAGTGATTGTTGAATTTTGCTCGTCCGATTTGGGAATCGAAGAATTCATCATGTCTCGCTTAAAGGTACAGTTGAAAGATGGGCAGGTTGTCGAAGCTGAAGCTTCTCGATGTACCATGTGTATGGGGCATCTGGCGTTGGGAGATGAAGTGGCACTGTCTCGAAAAGATGATCGGTATATCGTTAATTTACCGTTTAAGTTGAAAAACAGCTCGAAAAATTTAAAGAATTGTTGTTGAATAAGTTAATTTTAATTGTCAATTGTGAATTGTCAATTGATAATTGTGAATGAGGTAATGGTGGAAATACTCGGATATATCACACTTACGATCTTTATTGTTACGATGGTTCTGACGCTGTTCCGGAAGATCAATCTCCCGGTACAGACGGTGCTGGTACTGGTTAGTTTGGTCTGTTTGATAATCGGTTTTATTTTTAGAATTTCGAATGATGGATTCAATAGTGCGATCTTGCTTCCCAATGAGATGATCGGCGGGATTATTTTACACCCGATTACTGCACTACTGGGTGGTTTGTTCCTCGCTGGCGCGCTGGAAGCCACCAAAGGCTTTGATGCGCTGAAAGTCATTATCGAGAAACTTCAAAAAACGCCCATTGGTTTGGCGGGAACACTTGTCATCATTATCAATTTACCGGTCATCGCCTCACTTCCTTGCGGTCGAATTATCGCTGCGGCGCTTTTACCTCTCTTATTTTCCTTCGGCTGGGAAGGCGGCATGGGATTGTTAACCCGAACTCAATTGATTGTGTTAATCGGCGCATTCACTCGAAATGCCATGGGATCCTGCGGGCCATCACCCATCGGCGGTGTTGGACAGATAGGGGAGGGATTTCTTGGCGCATTTTTCCCCAGCGCCAGTGATGGAATTTTGCGATCTCCCCAGGCTTTCGCATTGATAATTGGAACGGCAATTACAGCGCTATTTTTAAAAATCATTTCACAGAAACTCTATCCCAATGATGTTTCGCTTCGTGATAAGCCGGAAGGTACCGGTCCTGAGGAAGAAAAGAAGGTTGTCAAAATCCAGGCTCCATTTCGAGGCTATTTATCATTAATAATTTTTATTGCATCGTTACTCATCGCTATTTTTCAGCCATTCGGTAAGATGCCCGTTCAAACCGTATTAGTCGCCGGTGGAATTTTGATCATCCTTTTTTGTAGAGCTTCGATTCAGGATTTGATGGGTGGGATTATTTTACTGCCAGTTACGGCAATGGCATCGGGATTTTTGGCAGCCGGCGTTTTAGCAGCCACCGGTGGATTTGATGCACTGGGTGTGATTTTAAAAAGCCTTTCTTCGATTCAGTTGCTTGGCGTGGCTGGCATGTTAGCCATTTTTGTTCAAATGCAGACCATTCTGCCGCTATCCTGTTCTCGAATTTTAACGGCTGCATTGGTACCTGTTCTGTACTTATTTGGCCCTGCGAAATTTAATTTGGTCACCTGGCCCCAGCTTGCTATTGTGATGGCAGCTTATATGATCAATGCAACGACATCCTGTGGACCTTCTCCTTTAGGCGGTGGTGGAACCATGGGCGAAGGACAGATGCGAGCCGAAACTGGATTTATCAAAGGAGCCTACACATTTACAGCGATGGCGATCATGGCGCCAATTGCAGCCATTTACATGAAGTTTATGAATTTCACAGTATTTTCACCCGATAATCCAGATTTTTCACAGAACCTGTTGGTGCTGGCAATATATACGCTGGTCATCATTGGCGTTTCTGGTGGCATGATGGCGGTTATCAGTCGTGCTATAACGGAAAATACTACCAGGAACTGGAATTTTCAATTGATCTATTTTCTGATCAGCGGTGGGATTGCAGGCGGTGTGCTGGCGTTAGCAGTTTACGAGTTGAAGATTTTGCAGATTGTTCAGGGATTTATTGGCGGTGTGATTGCGGCGCTGCTGATTGGATTCATGGTTCCGAAGACGCTTTCGGTTGTTAGAAAAACGGCATAGAAAGGAATATGTTGTGCTTACAATTTTATCATTCTTATTTGCTGGCGCGGTTTCAGGAGTTGTTATTGCTTATTCATTGGATATGAAAACCCCTAAAGAATTGATTCAGGGGGCAGTGGGGGGATTGATTGCAGGGTTGTTAATGGCATTGATGTTACCACGATAAGTTGGGTAATTAGGTAACTGGGTAATTCGGTAATTAGACAAATTGAAAATATGGAAGAGAATAAAGAAAATCAGAAAAAAGAAGAAAAGCCAATCGGCGCTCGCTTTGACGAAGATCAGCCGTATGTGATGCCTGGGATTCGGCGATTTCAATTTTTCACCAATGTAGATGATCGGGCGTTGACGATTAATCTCAATCGGGCTGCGATGTTTGGAATTGCAGCGATGCTGGCGATTGATGTTGGCAAAGCTGTTGTCAATAAAAATCCCCAGACGATTTATTGTTACGAATGTCGTGCCTGTTATGGAACCCAGGATAAATGTCCCGTGGGAATTGCATTTCAGGCAGAGTTGGTAGTTGCGGCAAGAGTAGCAGATTACAATCGCTTTCTCCGCAATGGAGGATTGAAGTGCATCCGCTGTGGCAATTGCCAGAGCTTTTGTGTGCAATATTTGAATCTGCCACAGATTTTTGGAACGATGCAAATACAAACGATGGAAGCGTTGCGAAAGGGAAAAATTCCTAAAAGCATGGTGAAAAATGCGTTTGAAAAAGGTTTGATCAATCAGGCTTTTATTGATGAAGTAGCTGAATTTCTTAATACCTAACCTGGATATCAAAACCAAAAAGGCGATGAACCGCTAATTATTTTAATTTTTTAATTCGCATAATTAGCGAAATTCGCGGTTAAAAAATCTAATAACCCAATTACCGAATCAAGAGGAGAATATTGATAAAACTGGCTGTTGAAAAAATATTCGAACGATCCTGGCGGCTTTCCATTTTAATGATAGTTGCGGCATTGGCATTTGTCTCTGGCAGAATGATTTTATTTGCGTTGTTGGGATTATTGATTTTTATTGCAGCGATCAAAACATACATCGTTCATAAGAAATCATATTTCATGATCATCATTCCTGCTATTTTAATTGCGTTCGTTTTGGGGATTTTTTATCTCGTCGATTATGGCAAAGTCGCTTCGTACATCAAAGATCATTATCCTTTTGATCTGGAATATGTCGACAATGGGACTTTCGAAGGAGTTGGACAGGGACTGAGGGGACCTATCAAAGTTAAGGTTGAAATTGACGATGCGCATATCAAAGCTATTGAGGTTGTTCAACATCAAGAGATGATCAATGCCTTGAAGGGACTGCCCGAACAGATCATTGCTGAGAACCGATTAGATGTTGAATTGGTACCGCCAACAATCCATGGTTCGATTGAAACAACCGAAGGATTCAGAGAAGCCGTAACAAACGCTGTTTTGGCTGGAATTCCCGATCGACCAAAATTTAACACGATTACACAAATCATCCATAAATTTTCACAATTTCGGTTCGGTATGACAACCTGGAATGCCCTGGCGATCTTGTTTTGTATCATTTTAGTTTTTGACTATACCTTACAACCAACACTGGTCAGCGGGACTGGACAGGCACTAAACTGCTACAACTGCCAGACCTGTGTCGGCGTTTGTCCAGTAAAAATTGTTGATGGCGAGCCATATCCCATGACCATGATTCTGGCAGCACGTTTAGGAGATTATGAGAAAGTGAAACGGCTGGCAAAATATTGTGTGGCATGTTCTCGGTGTGCCGGGAAGTGTCCGGTTGGGGATTCGGGTCCTAGTATTGCGGCGGCGGCTATTTCTTATGCCAGAAAAAAATCATTGGTGAGTTAGGTGATCGGGTAATAAGGTAATAAAGTATTTGGTGAATCAATTTTCATAGATTTTTTAAGTTTAGGATTGTTTGAAATTAAAAAAAAATATTTATAAATTTTTTAAGACAGAATAACCAGAACAGGTGGATGCTCGCCTTTTTGGCGAATAAGCTGGAATCTGGAACGAATATGCGAAAGGAGACGGAAACGAATTCTTGATACGACTCTTGTTTACTGTACGTTACGGATGATGGAGAGAGGATCAGACTTCTCGAAAATTATCTTACGGAGATAGAGACGGCGATGGATTGTCTCTGGTTATTCTGTCTTTTATTTATTTCGGCGGGAGTGCGGCGCCTTTATGCGCCGCAAAGTGCAATTCATAAAGGAATTGCACTCCAATCATTCAAAATTCTAAAATCTAAAAGGAAATATTAGTTTGGCAAAAGTACGATATGGATTTCTAATTGACTTACGCCGATGCATTGGCTGCAACACATGTGCAGTGGCATGCAAAGCAGAAAATGGGGTACATATTGGTGTCTGGCAGTCATGGGTCAAACAGATTCAAAAGGGAGAATATCCCCACGTGCGAAAATCGTTTTTACCGCTGCTTTGCAACAACTGTGAGGAGCCCATCTGTGTCACGGTCTGTCCGGTCAATGCCAATCGCATCGAGGATAATGGCATTGTCAGTACCGACCCGCACCGATGCGTTGCCTGACGATATTGTATGGCGGCGTGTCCGTACGAAGTAAGATATATTCATCCCATTAAAAAGATTGTAGAAAAGTGCAATTGGTGCCAACATAGAGTGCAGAAGGGACTCCCACCGGCATGTGTGGAAGCATGTCCTGTCGGCGCACGAGTATTTGGTGATCTTAATGATCCAGAGAGCGAAATTTCTAAATTATTGGCTACGCAACCGGTTCAGGTACTAAAACAGGAGATGGGTACAAAACCGCATGTGTTCTATATCGGTCTTGATGTTGACGCCGTTGAAATCAAACGAGAGGTAGATGTCCTATGATCGAATTGCTGTATGACGTTGATCACCAGGTTACTTTTAGATGGCTGATTGCGCTTTATTTTTATTTTACAGGTATGAGTGCGGGATCATTCGTGATTTCAACGCTGGCGTATGGTTTTGGGATTTCAAGATTTAAGCCAGCCGGTAAAGTTGGCGTCGTGATGGCAACAGTTCTGCTGTTTATTGCGCCCGTTATGCTGTTACTCCAGGTCGGCTGGCCGGTTCGGTCCGTATGGAACCATTTTACGTACTTAAATTTTCACTCACCCATGACTTATGGTGCTTTTTTGTTAATGGCATATCCGGTTAATTGTGTTATCTATGGCTATTTCATGTTCAAAGGAGATATGAAACGAACCAAGATTTTTGGTTTAATCGGAATTCCTTTGGCGATTACGGTTCATGGTTACACTGGTTTTATCCTCGCATTTGGCAAAGCTCGAGCCTTCTGGAACACAGCGTTGA
>CBFDBN010000071.1:0-12708 GCA_965603055.1 uncultured bacterium
GCGCCTATTACAGCACTGCCAACCTCTGGGATGATGGGATTCTTGATCCACTGGACACCCGCACTGCTTTGGGATTGGGAATCGCCATGTCTCTGAATGCGCCGATTCCTGATCATCGTTTTGGGGTGTTTCGGATGTAGTTTTTGGATAACTGGGGGATTGGGTAACTGGGTAATTGGTATATTTGGGTAAGAGAGCGATAATTTTCGACAAAAGAAACATTATCAAAATGTTAGGATTAATTATGCCAGAAGACAAAATTGGCAAAACAATAAAATATTCCATCAAAAATAAAGTCGCTTGGGTCACACTGAACCGTCCCGAAATCCACAATGCTTTCAATGAAACCATGATCGGTGAGCTTTTGGAATTATACAAGGAATTCAGCGACATGCCAGATGTGAGAGTTGTGGTTATTACAGGCGAAGGCAAATCTCTCTGTGCAGGCGCTGATTTAAATTGGATGGGCGGCGTGATCAAATATTCTTATGAGCAAAATTTGGATGAATCACTCCAATTGGCCGAGCTGTTTTACACGATGTACTCGCTTCCCAAACCGACGATTGCCATGGTCAATGGCGCTGCGATTGGAGGCGGAGCTGGAATGGTTGCGGTGAATGATCTCGTCATTGCCAGTGATCGTGCTAAATTCAGTTTCAGCGAAGTGAAATTGGGACTGGTGCCAGCCTGTATCTCTCCCTACGTAATTCGGAAAGTCGGTGAAAATCGCAGTCGAGAACTTTTTCTTTCGGGAGAACGGATGGATGCCAGAAAAGCCTTACAATTTGGATTTGTCAATCAAGTGGTGCCTGAAGAAGAACTAAAAACTGTTGTGGAAAAACAAATTGAACAATTGATGAGTAGTGGTCCCAATGCTCTGGCGATCTGCAAAGATTTGCTGGAAAAAGTGCCACAGATGAGTTTGGAACAAGCGAAAAAGTACACTGCTGAAGCGATTGCCAAGCTTCGAGTGAGCGATGAGGGACAGGAAGGGATGAAGGCGTTTTTTGAGAAGCGAAAGCCGAATTGGGTTGAATAATATGGAACCATTAATTAAAATCAAACGATTGGTACTTGCGGGGAAGGTACTGTTTACAGAAAAAGCAGAAGCAGAACTTGCAGCAGATCATCTCTCCAAAAACCTTGTCTATGAGGCAATCTGGAATGCTCCAGCTATCAACAAAACTATTCGCTCTAAAAATCCAAAATCAAGGAAGCGAGAAACCCTTTATATCATTAAGGGATTAACATTTGATGGTTTAGCAATTTATACTAAGGGAAAAATTCTTAAATATCAAAACCAGGAGATTTTCTATGTCCTTATCTCTTCAAAAAAAGCGTTCGATTGATAAAAAATTATCGAAAGAGCTTGAAGCGCTCCCCTGCCCCGAATGTGAACAGTTGGCAATGAAAAAAATCAAATCAGATTGCACTTTATCGGATGGCACTTTTATTCAAAACCTGGAATACTTTTATTGTTCTTCGTGCCATGCCAAATTTTATGATAATGCGGCAATGGCAAAAATTGAAGAAGAACGATCAATGATTGAATTTGTGCTATCCGCTTAGATTATCCAAATTCATTGGATATAGCAAGCGATTCATCCTTTTAGAATTTAGGAAATTTTTTAATGCTTTTTGAAAAACACATGATTTAAGGCATTTATATGTTCAAAAAAATTCTCATCGCCAATCGAGGCGAGATCGCGGTTCGTGTCATCAAAGCCTGCCAGGAATTAGGAATCAAAACAGTAACGGTCTATTCCGAAGCCGATAAAACTGCTTTGCATGTCCAACTGGCAGATGAGGCGATTTTATTAGGCGCCTCTCCCCCACTGGAAAGTTATTTAAATATTGATAAAATTATTGCCATCGCCCATCAAACCAAAGCTGAAGCCATCCATCCAGGCTATGGATTTTTGGCGGAAAATTCAAATTTCGCTAAACGGTGTGAAAAAGAAAAAATTATTTTTATCGGACCGAATTCAAAATCAATGGCATTGGTCGGCGATAAGCTCCGCTCCCGCCAAACCATGTCTGCTGCTAATATTCCGATTATTCCAGGCATGCAGCAAAAGGTCGCTGATTTCGGTCAACTGCAAAAAGAAGCTGAAAAAATCGGTTATCCTGTGCTGTTGAAAGCCTCTGCTGGCGGCGGCGGCAAAGGGATGCGTGTCGTTTATTCTTCGGATGAATTGAAAGAAGCGATGGAAGCAGGCATGAGGGAAGCAAAATCTGCATTCGGCGATGAATCGGTCTACCTGGAAAAATTCATCGAAGAACCGAGGCATGTCGAATTCCAGGTTGTTGCCGATCATCATGGCAATGTCGTGCATCTTTTTGAACGGGAATGTTCTATCCAGCGGCGTCATCAAAAAATTATTGAAGAATCCCCTTCAGTGGCGCTGGATGATGCGCTTCGTTCAAAAATGGGTGAGACTGCCAAGCGAGTGATTAAAGAGAGTGGCTATACCAACGCAGGTACTGTTGAATTTTTATTGGATAAAAATAAAAATTTCTATTTTCTCGAAGTCAATGCCCGAATTCAGGTGGAGCATCCTGTTACAGAATTTGTCACTGGAATCGACTTGGTGAAACTGCAAATTCGAATTGCAGCAGGTGAGCCTCTCCCCTTCCGACAGGAAGATGTTCAACAAAAAGGTCACGCTATCGAATGTCGAATTTATGCCGAAGATCCTGAGAATAATTTTCTTCCGTCATTGGGAACGATCCATTTTGTTCAGGAGCCTACTGGACCATGGGTGCGAACCGATTCTGGACTCTTTTCTGGAATCGAAGTTTCCATGTACTACGATCCCATTTTATCCAAGCTCATTGTCTGGGGACAGGATCGAAACGATGCAATTCACC
Organism: uncultured bacterium; assembly: GCA_965603055.1. Classification (GTDB taxonomy): domain Bacteria; phylum Zhuqueibacterota; class Zhuqueibacteria; order Thermofontimicrobiales; family Thermofontimicrobiaceae; genus CBFDBN01. The sequence continues at coordinate 2,872 of CBFDBN010000071.1, forward strand.
GAATGAAAAATGCACTTGAAAATTATATCATTCTTGGCATCAAAACGCAGATTCCGTTTCTGAAAGCTGTAATCGAACATTCTGAATTCGTCACAGGAAATACGGATACCAATTTTCTGAAGCACCATTTTACTAACTGGAAAATGCCTGATTTGGATAAAAATGAAATTTCAATGGCTTTGGCTGCGGCGGCGATTCACGACATGACAAATTCAAAAGCTCCAATTCGGGTTGAAAAAGGGTCTCATTCAACTCCCTGGAATAAAGTAGGATCATGGGAAATAGTTACGATTTAATTAAAGGAAAAAATTAGTGGAACTGGAATTCAATATTGCGCAACAGAATTATTTTCTTTCAATTCAAAAGAAAAATGAAGACTATGAAATCAAAATCGACGACGAAATCATCACACTAACAGCCGAGCAAATCACACCAAACTGCATCATGCTGGTGCATGAAAACGGGAATCAGCGAATCTTTATTGCTTCAGCCCTGGATAAAACTTTTGTCCATTTAAATGGACGTCAGGTCGTTGTTGATCATCCTGAGCCAACAGAAAAAACATCATATCAAGGCGATGAGCAATTATTGGGTTCTGAAACTGGTATTTGCGCCCCCATGCCTGGAAAAATATTGAAGATCCTGGTTGAACAAAATCAGGAAGTTGAACCGAAGCAAAATTTGGTGATTGTCGAAGCGATGAAAATGGAACATAACATCCGGGCGCCACGTAAGGGAGTAGTAAAAAAGGTCAATTTTAAAGAAGGTGATCTTATCGATACGGGGCAGGAAATTTTAGAAATTGAATTTGATACTGAATATAATAACGGTTAAAACGAGCGGGAGGAAAAATGGAATTTAAAAATCTTGTTATTGAAAAAAAAGATGCTGTTGGCATTATTAAAATCAATCGCCCAGAATCTTTAAATGCTCTCAATATCGAAACATTAGGCGAAATACGGGATGCTATAACTTCACTGAATAATGATGAAGACGTGAAGGTAATCATTTTCACAGGCGAAGGAAAAGCGTTTATCGCAGGAGCAGATATCAAACAAATGAAAGATATGAACGAAGATGAAGCCAGCGAATTTAGCGCACTGGGACAAAAGATATTTGACATCATTGAGAATCTGGATAAACCAGTCATCGCTGCAGTAAACGGTTTTGCACTCGGTGGAGGTTGTGAATTGGCGATGGCGTGCGACATCCGTCTGGCATCTAATACAGCAAAATTTGGACAGCCTGAAGTAAATCTTGGAATTATCCCAGGATTCGGCGGTACGCAAAGATTATCCCGACTTGCAGGAAAAGGAATTGCCAAAGAGCTCATTTTTACAGCTGATATGATTGATGCACCAACTGCAATGCGAATCGGATTAGTGAACAAGGTATTTCCCTCAGAAGAATTAATGAAGGAAGCGCTATTGATGGCTCATAAAATTGCCTTAAAAGGTCCTGCTGCTATTTTGATTACCAAAAGTGTCATCAATCGGGGATTGGAAGTTGATCTAACCAAGGGACTAGGAATTGAACGTGATGGTTTCGTGCAATGTGTTGCTTCTGGTGAAGCCAGGGAAGGGATGGAAGCATTTGTTGAGAAAAGGAAACCGAACTGGCCTTAATTTATCAATAGTGTAAAGCAAACAATCTTGTTTGCTTAAAATTTATAACAATAAAAAAACTCAAATAGAATATAATCAACAAACTGGAAGTCCACCGGCGCGGATTAATTAGTGTTTGTCCGGAAATCGTAATATAAGCTTCCAGCTTGTCAGTTAAGTTCATAATTTTCAAGACAAGCAGGATGCTTGCGTTACGGAAAAAAGTCCTTTTCAGACAGACACTAATTGATTAAATGATTAGTCTAAGTCAGATTTGTGTTACTTTGCGGATAGAATAAATATCCACCGATTCCATCCACTTGATCAGACGGAATCGGTATGAAATTTTTCAGATTTTCAAAAATTAGCATCCACTAAAGATTCAACTAAACTCTCTTTTGGAACAAAGGGGAGCGTGATATGTCCGTTATCTTTATGACTTAAGTTCCAATTGAGGGAAGTTTTTATTGCATTCTCATTCTTCCCCCAGTTTCTTCTGGCAACGCCGCCCATAACATCCCAAGAAAGCCCCATGTTCAGGATTTGATCAACTCTTTCGCTGCCATCAAGGAAAATTCCGTTGCCACCATTGGTGGCTCTGCCAATTCCAACTCCACCACCATTTGATAAAACAACAAGTGTCATTCCACGAGCAATATTGCCGCCGAAGCATTGCACCGACATATCTGCTGTTGGACGACTGCCGTCATAAATATTGGCTGTCTCACGAAATGGTGAATCCGTTCCCCCGGTGTCGTGATGGTCTCGGCCGATAATTACTGGCCCAATCTCACCATTTCGAACCAGCTCATTAAATTTTAGTGCAATGTTAACACGACCTTTTTCATCAGCATAAAGGATTCTGGCTTTGGTTCCAACGACCAGTTTGTTTTGCTCGGCATTTTTAATCCAATAAAAATTATCTCGATGCACAGCACTTAATTTGGGATCGATACAGGACATGGCTGCCTGGTCAGTTTTTCTCAAATCATCTTCTTTGCCACTCAGGCAAACCCATCGGAATGGACCGAAACCAAAATCGAAACAGATCGGACCCATTATATCTTCCACATACGACGGCCAGATGAATCCTTCGGATGTATTTATTCCATTTTTAGCAATCGCCTTTTCTCCCGCTTCAAAAACAGATGCCATGAAACTATTGCCGTAATCCCAGAAATATGAGCCTTTTTCGGTGAGTCTTTTGATTGATCTGAAATGTCTTTTCAATGATTCATCAACAAGTTGATTGAATTTTGCAGGATTTTCTTTCATCAGTTTCCGACCTTCTTCAAAAGTCACACCAACTGGCGTGTAACCACCTTCATAGACCGCATGACAGGAAGTTTGATCGGAAAGCAGCTCGACATGAATCTTTTTTTTATTAAGATATTCCAATAAATCGACAATATTACCATAATAGCCGATTGAATCCGCTTTGCCCTCAGTTTTAGATTCTGCCATCATTCTTGCAATTTCATCCAGGTTATCCGAGACTTTGCTTAGCCAGCCCTGGTCTAAACGGGTTTTAATTCTGCTGTAATCGACTTCAGCGATAATGCCAACACCACCGGCGATCTCAATCGCTTTTGCTTGTGCGCCTGACATGCCCCCTAGACCCGAGGTAACAAAACAGACGCCTTTTAAGTCTTTATCAGATGGAATACCCAGGTAATGTCGTCCCGCATTCAGTAGAGTGATATAAGTACCGTGAACAATACCCTGTGGACCAATATACATCCAACCGCCAGCAGTCATCTGGCCATAATTTGACACGCCCATGGCAGCCAATTTTTTAAAATCATCAGCATTGTCCCAGGCGCCAACAATCAATCCATTAGTCGAAATTACCCGGGGAGCATTCCGATGAGATGGAAACAGACCCAAAGGATGCCCCGAGCTAACTACCAATGTCTGATCTCCCTTTATGACTTCAAGGTATTTTTTCACCAGGCAATATTGCATCCAGTTCTGGAATACCTGGCCAGTTTCGCCATAGGTCACGAGTTCATACGGATAAAGCGCTGTCTCAAAATCCAGGTTATTATCAATCATGACCTGAAGTCCCTTTGCTTCAGGGATCCCGGCATATTGATCAATCGACTTGCCCCAAATTCTTCCCTCGGGACGGAAGCGATAACCATAAATTCTCCCCATGGTTTTTAATTCTTCTAAAAATTCTGGGGCAAGCGTTTCATGCAATTGTTCCGGGACGTACCGGAGAGCATTTTTGATTGCCAATATAATCTCTTTTTTATTCAATGGCAATCCTCTATTCGGAGCACGGCGAATTCCTGGTTGAAATTCATTTTTTAGAGGCAATTCCGCACCTAACTTGATTGTCATTGAATTTGAAATATCAAAATTATTCATCTGGTTCTCCATTCATTATTTTTACTCGATCAATTATTATAACACATAAGAAATTAGCATTACAAATATTTTTCCATAATTTAACCTGCCTGGCGCTAAATGTCAAGAAAAAAATAATAAAGGATTGTTAAAATGATAAAAATCATTAATAAATATACGCAAAAAAAGACAGTTGTGTATATTTATATAAAAAATTAGAATTAATAAATAATTAACAAATGGAACCGGGAATGGAACCGATTAATGTTGCTGTTATTGGCTGTGGTTATTGGGGACCGAATCTGATTCGTAACTTCAATGTTATGCCTGGCTGTAAAATGAAAATATGCTGTGACGTCGACAGCAATCAACTGAACAGAATGAAGCAACTTTATTCTAATATTGAAACAACAACCGATTATAAGAAAATACTCGCATCCAAAGATATCGAGGCAGTTGCTATTGCGACCCCGGTACGGACACATGCGGAAATCGCTTTCAACTGCCTGAAGGCGGATAAACACATCCTGGTTGAAAAACCGATTACCGCTTCGGTCGACGAATGTAAAGAACTGATTTCTTTAGCAAAAGAAAGAAATAAGATACTTATGGTGGGGCATACTTTTGAGTATACGGCTTCGGTAAATAAAATTCGTGAGATTATCGAGAGCGGAGAATTAGGTGATATCCTGTATATTGCCAGCAATCGACTGAACCTGGGACTATTTCAAGATGATATTAATGTGATCTGGGATTTAGCGCCCCATGATATCTCTATCATTCTGTTTTTGCTTAAAAAATTCCCGATTAGTGTAAACGCCCAGGGAAAGGCGCATTATAAAAAAGATATTGAAGATGTCGCCTGGGTATCGCTTAATTTTAATGATAACCTGGTTGCTTTTCTCCATCATAGCTGGCTTGATCCTTGTAAGATTCGGAAGATGACTGTGGTGGGAAGCAAAAAGATGTTGATTTATGATGATGTCGAACCCAATGAAAAAATAAAGATATTTGATAAAGGCATTCAGGTTCCACCCTATTATGATACTTATGCAGAATTTCACTTTACCTATCGGTATGGCGATATTTACAGTCCGAGGATTGAAGAGTACGAGCCATTAGCAAAAGAATGTCAACATTTTATCGAATGTATTCAAAACAATCAGCAACCGATTTCTGATGGCTATAATGGCCTAAAAGTAATTTCTATTTTAGAGGCGACAACTGAATCGCTTAAAAATTTTGGAAAATCAGTATTTATCAAGTTACCAGAGGTCGTTTAAATCAATGAATTGTACTTTTTTTTGAAAGGAATATGGATGAGAAAATTAATTCTCTCGTTATGGGTTGGGGGAATAATTACTATTTTTTTAACTTTTACAGTATCTTCACAGGAAAATACTGAACAACAAAGACAAATACCAAAAGAGAATTACCTGATTGGTGAAGATAAAAATTTAGAAATTATCGTTCATGTCTGGGGAGAAGTCAGGCAACCCGGTGAAAAAAGGGTGTTAGATGGGACGAACATTCTGGAACTCATCTCTAAAGCCGGTGGTCCGACAGAATATTCAAATTTATCTAAGGTATTATTATTTAGTAATCAAAAGCTTCATTTATCACCAGGGGAAAAAGCTGCATTTAACAATAAACAGGATAAGTTTATTCTCAAAGATTTAGATAAACTTTATCAAACAGGAAAAGTGGAGATAGACATCAAAAATTATTTGGATAAGGGAAAGTCGCAGTATTTACCCAGACTTTTACCCGGCGACGTTGTTCATGTTAATAGAAATGTCTGGCATAAATGGCAGACGTTTATTCGAGTCGCTTCGCAAATCGCTCTTATTGCACAGGTTTGGTACTGGTACAGTCGCATTGAGTAAGCCAAACTGATTTAACAAGAAGGAATGGAGTACTGAAGTGTGCGATTAATGATTGATGGAAGAAAGAAAAGGAATAATGGAATGACGGAATACTAGATATGAAAATAATTTGCGGCCCCCTCCATCCATTATTCCAACATTTCATGACAATAGCTTTTTTACAATTTTAAGACATAAAAAAGTATCATTTATCATTGATTAACAAAAAATGAAAAAACTTACCCCCTAATAAAAAATGGATGAGAGCCATGGCACGAACAGAAAAAAGAACAACGGATTTCTATGAAATACTTTCTGTATTTCGGAAACGTATCTGGCTATTGGGTTTCTTTGTCTTCGGCATGCTGGTTGTAATTGTGGTTTATAACGAATTGGTTCCCCCGCTATACCAGACAGAGCTATCAATTATGTACGAAGAGCTAATTCAACCCATTCCAAATGCGGAATTCTTTCAACCAAGCCAGAGAAGGGAAACCATACTTTCCAATCAGGTCGAAGAAATCAGCAGCAGACAATTTTTTGTAGAAGTAGCAGCGGCAATCTCAAAAGAAACTATCGACCGATTTAATGTCCCGGCGGAAATAAAGAGTGATAATTCAATCACAAATTATTTAAGTAGTTTAATTCGAAGCAACACAGATGTATCGGTACCAGAAAATAATTCAAATGTCATCAGGATTAAATATGTTAATGAGGAACCAGAACTCACTCTACTGGTCACTCAAACAATGGCAGATGCAATCACAAATCGTACAATCAAGCAGCGCAAACAAAATATCAGTGGTACAAGGCTGCTAATCGAAGATCAATTAGCTGTCTATAAAACTTCATTAGATTCTGCGGAAAAGCAACTTCGAAATTTCAAAGAGAGCAAGAACATAAGCTCGCTTAGCCAGGAAACAAATGAGCTGCTCAAGCAAATTACAGAAGCCGAAGTATTATTAACTTCAGCAAAATCTCAAAAACAGGCGACAGAAGACCGTTTAGAATTTGTTCATCAAAAAATTCAATCTGAACAGAGTGATCTGATGCCAAATGTCACCGAAATAATCATACCTCGATTAGAAAAATTGAGCAACCGACTGGTTGATTTAGAACTTCAGCGTACTGATCTGTTGATGAAAGGTTATTCCAATCAACATCCCAAACTGGTTAAATTAGCAGAAGAAATTCATCAAACCAGGGAAAATCTTTCCAGTGAAACCCGGGAATTAATTCAAAAGGGTAAATTTGTCGATCCGCTTTCTCAATTAAAAGATTTCTTGCGCGAAGCAATTACTCTGGAAGCCGATTTAAAAGCATTTCAAGCGCAACAACACACCCTGGATAAAATTCTGGATGATTATGATAAAAAGATTCAAATCTTGCCAGATTTAGAATTACAATTAGCGAGACTGATTCGTGATGTCGATACTAACGAAAAAATTTATACCATGTTGATGGAAGAACGAGAAAGAACTCGTATTGTTGAAGCACAAAATACCGGCAATATACGGGTGATCGATCCCCCTGTCTTACCAACATCACCGATACGTCCTCGAAAAAGCTTGAATATTCTCATCGGTTTCCTGATCGGTTCTATAATCGGAAGCATCATGGTTTTCGTATTTGAATCATTAGATACCAGCATTAAGACATCCGATGACATCAAACGATTCACCGATTTGTCTGTAATCGGTACGATTCCAAGGATAAAATCAGATGTAAATGGACATTTGAGCATTTTTGATCCAGGCACCAGACCAACTAAAAAAGAAATCAATCAACTCATAACACTTTATGAGAATCACTCTCATGCTGCGGAAGCATTTCGAATGTTACGGACTAATCTTCAATTTTCATCATCTGATTTTCGCTCAAACTCAGTTTTAATCACCAGTCCGCAGCCAGGCGAGGGAAAGTCAACAACGGCAATAAATCTGGCGATTACGACTTCCCAACTGGGTTACGATACATTGCTTGTCGATGCTGATCTTCGTCGTCCAATCTTGCATAAAGTATTTAAAATAGATCGTGAACCCGGGCTTGTTGATATTTTACATTCAAGTTCCTTTCAGAATTTTATAATGGAACACTCCACAGTTCAAAAGAAAAACCTGTGGGATGATTTCTTTGTTTCCGAGAATACATCCGACCTGGATTCGATGACCAATGAACCTTACAATTATTTAATTAAAGACCAGAAATTTGACTTTGACAGTTTTTCGAACCTGTATGCTGAAATTGATGACGTCGTCAACCCAATTTCAAATATTGAACATTTATCATTATTAACAACCGGTTTAACAGTAGAAAATACATCAGAAGTTTTGGGTTCAAAAAACATGCGTACTTTTATTTCCCTGGTGAAAAAGAAGTACGATGTCGTTATCATTGATTCCCCACCGGTTTTAGTCGTTACCGATACATCGATTCTGGGATCGCTGGTTGATGGTGTTTTGATTGTATGTATTGCCGGGAAAACCCACCAGAGAACAATCAACCGGACGGTTGAGCTACTCGAGAAAGGGAGTACAAAAATTTGGGGAATTGTGTTAAACCAATCTGTTGAAGAACAAATACCGCGTTCCTATAACAAGTATTACAGGGCAAATGCATAACTTATCAGAATAGTAATAAAAGGAATACACTCCTTTAACGATACGGGGGTTGTTTTTGGATAATATAAAAGCAGAACAAAAAAATCTAAAAAGATTTTTAAACAAATTAACCAAATTGAAGATACATAAGCAGTTACTGAAACGGAAAAATGGAAATGCCCACCCGGTATCTTTAGATAATGGCTATTTTGAATCAAGTGAATATTTTCGCAACCGATTTTTAATTGAAAAAAGGCGGGCCGAAAGAAAGGACTATGAATTTTCCCTGATCATTATAGATCTCGTAGAAGAAATAGAAAGAATTCAGCCCAGTTCTGATCATAATTCATTAGACAACACAGAAAATGTTCTTTTGACAACATTGAAAATGACTTTAAGGGCGACGGATGTAATTGTAAAATATTGTCCCTCTAAACTGGCTATTTTGCTCCCGGATACCGGTAAAAAAGGAGCTGAATTGGTAATCGAAAGAATAAATAATGCTGTGAAGGAGATTGTTAACCAATTTCTTTTAGATATTTTCAGTAAAACGAAAATATATTCCTATTGTTATCCAGTTCAGGCGGATGAGATCGATAAGCTGGTCGATAATAAGTTAGTCACCGAAAAGAATTCGACCATTGCACTTGAAAAAACGATAAGGGGAGTAAAATCAGACTATTTTCAAGTGAGAAATTCAACTGACATTTCAAAAAGATCAGCCATTAAAGTATCTTCAAAAAACACAATTGCCCTTGAAAATCCATTATGTCTGTTAAATGAGGTATTTTTCGATTTTACCGGGAATTGGCAGAATATTTTTAAGAGATATTTTGACATTTCCATATCACTATTCGCAATCATTTTATTATCGCCAATATTCTTATTTATTTCAATATTTATAAAAATTACATCTCCTGGTCCAGTGTTTTTTAAGCAAGGACGGGTAGGATATATGGGAAAGATATTTACCATTTATAAATTCCGTACTATGTACCAGGTAGAGGATGAACAGATTCACAAACAGTACGTCAAGAATTTCATTAATAATTCTAATCATAAAAATGAAGATTCCGGGCAAGATAACCAGGTTTACAAAATTATAAATGATCCCCGGGTAACTCCTATTGGAAGGTTCTTGAGACGTACAAGCCTGGACGAAATCGGTCAATTCATCAATGTGTTGAAAGGTGAAATGAGCCTGGTTGGTCCACGGCCACCAATCCCTTATGAAGTAGAAATGTATGACCTCTGGCACAAACGTCGATTTCTAACGACCAAACCGGGAATAACAGGACTATGGCAAATTTATGGACGAAACACAATCGAGTTTAATGATATGGTCAGGTTGGACCTGGCGTATGTAAAAAATTGGTCACTTTCATTAGATTTTAAAATTATTTTGAAAACCATAAA
>CBFDBN010000072.1:0-12579 GCA_965603055.1 uncultured bacterium
CACATTTATGCTCTTTGGACAGACATCAAATTAATAAAATGGGTACAAAAAAAAAGTAACTATGACTATTAACAGACAAACCCTTGCAGATGCGAATGAAAAGTATTCGAATGCCGATATTATCACCATTCTTGAATGGGCGAAAGTAACTTTCGCTGACGATCTGGGCATGACGACTGCATTCGGTTACAGCGGTTTGGTACTGCTTCATCACGCATTGCAAGTTATGCCAGGTCTTAAAATTTACTTCATCGATACCGGGTTTCACTTCCCGGAAACATTGCAATTCTGTGAATGGATTACCAACGAATGGAACTTGAATCTCGAGGTCATCAAACCCCATACAACAAAACAAGAACTTTATTCGAGGATTGGTGACGAACCGTACAGAATAAATGCCGATCTCTGCTGTATGTATTGCAAGATGGAACCGTTATTGCGAGTAATTCATACCAAAAAAGCATGGCTGTCTGGCATCCGTAGGGATCAATCGCAGACTCGAGCCGGGATAGACGTCATCGAATTGGATGGTAGAGGTGTGCTGCAGATTTCACCCATGGCAAATTGGACTCGCGAGCAGACCTGGGATTATATCAACAAAAATAAAATTCCCTATCACCCACTTCATGACAAAAGCTATCCGAGTATCGGTTGTGCTCCCTGTACCCTGCCGGTAAAAAACGGTAGTAACGAAAGAGATGGGCGCTGGCCATTTATGCAGAAGATGGAATGTGGTATCCATCTCAAACCCCGGTAATCAAATATTATATTCAGAACAAAGCGGTTTTTATATCTTAATCCTTGCGAAGGTTCGGAAACTTCGCAACTGTTGACCGATTTAAATAATTCCAAAAGCCAATTCATCCCATGTATTTAGCAATCACAACTTTTTATTCTATAAATTAATGAAGAAAGGTTTAAAATATGAGTCAAGTTATTAGCTTACCAATTGATGACATTCCTACTGAATGGTACAACATTGTTCCTGATCTTCCCGAGCCTCTTCCTCCAGCAAAAGATCCAAAAGAAGGTCCATCCCTTAAAGAGCTTCTGCCAAAGATGTACACCCAAACATCATTGGACCTTGACAAATCAACAGAATCCTGGATTAAAATTCCGCAACACGTTCTTGATATATACATTCAGACCGGAAGACCAAGACCATTATACCGGGCAACAAGACTGGAAAAGCAGTTGGAAACCCCGGCGCGCATCTATTACAAGCGTGAGGACCTTGCACCTACTGGAAGTTTTAAAATGAACACCACGATCGCCCAGGCTTACTTTGCTGCACAGGAGGGATACAAAAGACTCGCGGTCGAAACCGGTGCGGGGCAAACCGGAACTGCTTTTGCTTATTCAGCTAAAGTTTTTGGATTAGAGTGTACCATATACTTTGTGAGATATGCCTATAATCTAAAGCCAGACCGTGCAACATTTATGAAAATGTTCGGCGCTGAAGTGATACCCTCACCCACTAATCGTACATCTATCGGGAAAAAGTATTATGACAAAGACCCAAATCACCCCGGTTCGATTGGCATCGCTACGGCAGAGTCTTTAGAGGATGCCAGAGATAGAGATGATACCGTTGCCACCGTCGGCAGCGCCAAGAATCATGTCCTTTTAACCCAGTCAATCATCGGATTGGAGACAAAAAAACAGCTCGATTCAGTTGGTGAGACTCCTGATGTTATGATTTCCTGCCTCGGTGGAGGGGGAAATTTCTATGGTCTCATCGCGCCCTATTTACGGGACCGCATAAAAGGCAAATTGCCAGGTATCCGTTTTCTTGCAGCGGAATCCGAAGCAGCTCCAAGAGCAACCCGTGGGGAATATCGCTACGACTATACCGAGCCTTCCAAGACGACACCGTTGGCAAAGGTGTATACTTTGGGTGTCGACACTCCCCTGCAAACTATTCGCGCCGAGGGAATTCGCTCTTCTGGTACAGCTCCTATCCTGAGTATGATGCTGGATAAAGGGGTCATCGAATCAGTCGCTTACCCGGTAGATGAAGTTGGGGTATTCGAAGCTGCGAGAACTTTTCTCCAGGCTGAGGGATTTATTATCGCTCCAGAATCTGCTTACGGTGTGAAAGCAGCAATAGACGAAGCCATCGACGCAAAAGAAAAAAGCGAAGAGAGGGTGATCGTTGTCAATATCAGCGGAATGGGTTTCCTTGATTTTCGGGGGTATAGTGAGGTTTTAAGTGATTTAACGTAAATGATAAGAAAAAGCTCAACAATTGCCCCATTGACCAACTTCGACAAACCAGCCCCAGGAAGTGATGAAAGCGGAGTGTTGGAGTACTGGAGCGATGGATTATTGAATCCCAAATTAGAAAAAATGTTGCAGTCTTATGTACATTAAGATAAAGCGATTTTATCAAAATTAATTTAAAAAGCTTCCATACCAATTAAAACCATTCTCACCATATATGAAAACAAGAGAAATCACCTACTTCGATGAACCTGGCGCAAAAAATACGGATCAGGTTATCCAGTCTGTTAAAAAACAAGTCCAGGAGTTGGACATTCATCACATTGTTGTCGCATCGACCTCTGGAGCCACTGCTTTAAAAACCTGGGGAAAATTGAAAAACTCAAATGTCTCAATCGTATGTGTGGGTGAGCACTATGGCTTTTGGGGCGGAGACGAACAAAGATTTAGCGATGAAACGAGAAAAGAACTGGAACAAAAAGGAGTCAAAGTTATTTTCGCTTCTCATGCGCTAAGTGGTGTTGGCAGATCGATTACCAAAAAATTCAAAGGAATTAGCCACACCGAAATCATTGCATATACCTTACGTCAATTCGGTGAAGGGCTGAAAGTATGTGTGGAAATTTCCATCATGGCAGCCGATGCGGGACTGATTCCAACCGATCGAGAAATCATTGCCATTGGCGGAACTAGCAAAGGGGCGGATACAGCAGTTGTCCTCAAAGCGGCGCACATGCATAACTATTTTGATCTTGAGATCAGGGAAATTATTACCAAACCCAGGCAGAAAAATAGTTAGTCTTTCTATGTGTAAAAGCAGGTAATTTTAATAGATTTAAAAAAAAGGTTGCTATTTTGAAATTTTTGATTATATTAATAGTATAAATAAGAATTTTTATTCACAGAAATGAAATTAAGAACATAGCTTCACAAATCGAAGATGCGCCGTTTTTGGGGTGCATTAATTGATGAAAAGCAACCATAGATTTCACAGATAATAACCTGTGAAATCTGCTATTTTATTTTTAAAAATTTTCAATAATTCAAAAAAAATGTGCAACTGTGAGAGGAGGAAACAAATGTCGAAAACTTTGAAAATCGTCATTGCCATTATCGGATTGCTCATCCTCTGGGTGCTCACTTTATTCTTTCGCCGAGTCCCCATTGAGCAAGACCTGTCCTTCCAGGTTGAAGATGTGCTAAACCGAGCCGATTTCAGCCAGGTAGATGTTTCGTTTGAGGGACGTGATGGCACATTATCGGGTGAGGTTAGTTCCTCGGCGCTAGCAGATGAAGCCGAAAACCTTGCCAGGGAATTATGGGGTGTTCGGGTAATTAAAAATCTTCTTAAGGTACCCACCGAAATACCTACAGTATCTGCCAATCTTCAAGGATATTTCCAAAATGGAAAATTTGTCCTGAAAGGAGTCGTTGCCGATGAAGCGATTCGGACAAAGCTGGTTCAAATGGCTGAGAAAGCCTTCGGCGCTGGAAATGTCGTTGATCAGTTATCTATCGATCCTTCGGTTCAACTGCCTGATTTCTTTGAAAAAGCTTTTACGGCGTTCCTGGGATTAAAAGGAATCGATGAGGCTGGTTTTTCAATTGGAGAAGATAAATTTGTTCTCAAGGGCAAAGTGGAAACAGATGCAATCAAAGCTGGTTTGGGCGCTAAACTGACAGAAATCCTGGCTCCGCTTCTGGTGCAAAATGACCTGCAGGTTTTGGCAGTTGAAGTCAGTAAGCCTTCAATAGAGGAGTTGCGATCATTCTTTAGTTCCAATCCAATTGAGTTTGAATTCAATAGTACCGACTTAACTGCTCAATCCCGGCAGACTTCAAATCGAATCGTGGAGATGTTGCAGCGAAATTCCGAAACCAATATTCAGATTGAAGGACATACTGATAATATTGGCTCGAATAGCTATAACATGCAACTTGGTCAAAAACGCGCCGATTCTGTAAAGGGCTACCTGGTCGAAAAAAGTATTTCTGCAACTCGGTTAAATACAAAAAGCTATGGAGAAACGCAGCCAAAAGCATCTAACGATACCGAAGTTGGGCGGCAACGGAATCGAAGGGTAGAGTTTAAAATTAATTAACGATTTAAAATGTTCTGCACTAATCTTATTTCTGGAAAAATGAAATTCCAAATATATTCTAAAGGAGCAAAAAAATGATTTACTTAGCCTGGCAAACACTATTCTGGTTAATTTTAGCCTTTCTATTTGGCCTGTTTATTGGCTGGCTTATCTGGGGGCGACTGGTCGCACGACTCAAAGGCGATCTCTCCAATTGTGAGAAAGACCTTGACCTTTATAAAAAAGAATTAGAAGAAGCGTGCAAGGAAGAGTCCGTACCGCCGCTACCCAGTTCTGTACCCACTGCCACAATAGATGAAGCGGATGATTTGAAAGAGATATTAGGTGTTGGACCATTCCTGGAAAAGAAATTACATGCGTTTAGGATTTACACTTTCAAGCAGGTTGCTGCACTTACCCCCGATGTCATAAAAGAAATTGGATCAACATTTGGCTCGTTCTCAGGCCGAATTGTTCGAGAGCGATGGGTGGAGCAGGCAAAAGAGTTGCATGAACAAAAATTTGGGGAGAAGTTGTAATGTTTTGAAAATAGAAAAATTTTTTCTCCCACAGAATTGAAGGTTCTCCAGAAATGAATTAAAATAAAACTTGACTTTTTTTATTTATTCCTTATATTAGTGATTAGTATTTGAAATAATGCTTCAGTAAATACTGAGCGATTGATTCATACTGACCAAAAAGATCGGAAAGGAGCATAAAAATGGGTATGACCCATGTGACCGTAACCGTCCGCAATCCTGCCGATCCCAATAGAATATGGGAAGGACTATTTCTGGTTGATACCGGGGCAGTTGATTGCCTTGTTCCAGCCCGACATTTACGAGAAATCGGTTTAGAGCCAAAAGCTAAAAGGACTTACGAGCTTGCCGACGGTTCAGAAGTTAAGATGGACATTGCAGTAGCTGAAATTGAATTTATGGGAGACCTTGTCGGTTCGACGGTAATTTTTGGTGCCGAGGATGCTGAACCCATACTTGGCGTAACTGCCCTGGAGTCGGTAGGAATAGAAGTTGACCCTCGTACACAAAGATTGAAACGATTGCCGGCTGCTCGACTAAAATAACTATATCAGCTTTTTAAAGTTATGTAAAAAAACTATGAAAAGACCTTACAAGGAGCAACGGAGGAAGCTGAGTTTAAACGGAGTCCTTTCACTGCCAAATAATCACTACAAAAAATTCTCCGCGAGTCTCTGTTGACTCCGTTGCTCCTTGTAAGATTTTTGTTATTTTTTTTCGTAGACTTTGATATTCCGATTCAATAAAGCAGAGACAGGGCGGCAAGTGCGAAACTGCTGTGAAGCAGGATAGCCCGAATCCCAATCGCGTAAATTGGGGGGGGTTAAGCACCATTACTCCTTTTACCACTCACGATTTAGCAATTTACAATTTACAGATTTACGATTTACCAATTACAAGATGGCCCCGAGTCTCTTAAAAATTATGCTCAAACAAATCTTCAATTTTTCAAGCACCTTTACCAGTCCAATCTAATTTCAAACCTACTTTGAGACTCGCTCCTCATTTAAATTACAATAACTTAAAAAAAATCTTGTATTTTATACATAAATTTTGTAAATATATATCTAAAGAAACTTTTACGAGTTGGTTTGCGTTAACGTAAACCAATATTAACAAAACTCGCTGACTTTATAGTATTGGAATTTAAAATTCAAACATTAATCAACTTGTTTACGATGTTCTTCTTGTACATTTTATTCTAATTCATTGGAGCCAGACTTATGGCAGCTTTAAAAAAAATTAAAGGGATCTTCTGGCGAACTGAAGAATCAACGCCCCAGGATATTTCACCTGAGCCGGTAGTAAACCTCGATCCGTTGACTTTCCCAACAGCCTCGAAGGAAATCCCTGCAGAGGTCGATACAGAATTCTTTAGCAGGATTGAAAAAGAACTGGCTAAAGCGATGCCGATTGAATTTGCTGAATTCTATAACCAGGTATCGGTGATCAATGAGAAATTCTCTAACCTGGATGAAGCTACCCGATACCAGCTTGCTTTTCACGCGGCTCAAACCGCATTAAAAACACGAAAAAAGAATCTAACTCCCGCTAGTTTAATCAAATCTATAACGGGGATGGAAAAAGTGTTGGATTCAGAGAAACATGAATTTCAATCGCAGAACGAGCAGGGCTATCAATCCAACCTGGCAACCGTACAGAAAAAAGCAGGGGAGATGAGCCAGGGAATCGAAGATCGGGAGCATCGGCTGGAGGCGTTGCAAAAACAGATCGACGCGTTTTTGGCAGCGAAAAGCGCTGAGAAGCAGCGCCTGGAGGACGAGCGAGCCCAATTGATTTCACAACGCGTAGTCGCAGAGGGAGAGATCAATCAGCTTCAACAAAAAAAAACCGAGCGAGAAACTCAATTTAACAGCGCACTGGAAGCCCATCGACAGCGATTGGAAGAGCTGAAATCAGAATTAGAAGATCATTTAAGAAATATTAAATAGAGATTTACAAAATTAAAGTACTAGTGTCATTTCGAACGGAACGAAGTGGAGAGAGAAATCTGTATACCTTATAATATCAAATTGTTAACCAGATTTCTCACTCCGTTCGAAATGACAATCTGTCCAATTTCAAAGAAGTCTAAAAATATTAAATAGTGTGGAGGAAAAATTATGACTGAAATGCCTACCCTACCAGGAGCGGATAAAGTTAGTACCTTTCTCTCAAAGAAGCAAAAAGCCTGGGGAAATTTTGGGACATTAATCGTTCTCGGCTTGCTGGCAGTTGGATTTTACGCTGCCGGCCCCTTTCTGTTAAATCTATTAACTATGGCTATCACAGCCGTCGGTAAAATGATCGTTTTAGGGGGACTGGTCGGTCTTGCCGCGATTCTGTGGTTCCTGTTCTCCAGCAAGAAGTTTCGGGCGCTGCTCTGGTTTTTACGTGCCAAATTTTATCGCTGGTTTACCTCACTAATGATCAAATCGAATCCTTTGGATATTATTTATGCGTATGTCAATGAATACCTGGGTAAAAAACTGAAAACTATCCAGGATTCTGCCAATCGTGTGTATGGCATCCGCAATGAGATCCATCGGAATATTGAAAATTATCAATCCCAAATCCAGGAGCGTGTTAAACAAGCTGAGGCGCTGAAAAATCGCTTTCATAAAAACAATCAATGGACCGATGATGACAAGCGTTATCAATTTCAAAAAATAAGCAGCGAAGCCGGCATGTTGCAGACTAATCTGAACAAGTCGGAAGCACGGTTTGAGCGGGCGGAGAAGTATTGCGACATTATGAAAAAAATGCAGCAAGCCTTTGAGTTTTATCGAGACAAGACGAAATTTTTCGCCGACACCCTATCTGCGGATTATCGCGAAGCCCAGGCAATGGCTAAAGCCACCCAGGCGACGTCCAGTGCATTGGGTGGTGATGCACACGCCGATATTTATGAGCAGTCGGTAAAATATGTCCAAAACCAGATTTCATTGTTCACCGGCCAGGTCGATCGATTTATGGAAGTCGCGCCCCAGTTTATGGCTGATCCAGAAATACACGACATGGTCAGCGAAGACGCCATGATGAAAACACTGGATCAATGGGATCAAGCATCGGACCAACTGATGGAACAGGCGGAAAATATTGGCAAAGCCGGTCAGGCATTATCAGCCGGAGACACCAACCAGGCAGTTGCCATTGTCATCAGCGGTGAACAAAAGCAGTTGGTTCCGATTGAAGTGGGTAAAAAGGAAGATAAAAAGAAATATGGTTGGTGATTAACTGAATAATTAGAATTCAAAATGCAAATAACAAGTAAATTCCAATATTTAATTCTCAATAATCAAATAGCTCACTGCCAAATTGGGAATATTTGAAATTTTGGGAATTAAAATTTCGGATTTATTTGTGATTTGTTTTTTGCTTTTTGGAATTTTTTTCAAATTTTAATCCTTAACCAAATATTTAAGGAGAAAACCATGGCAGAACAATTTGGTGGTAAACAAAAAAAAGGGGGCTTAACAACATTTGCCAAGATACTGATTGGCATTATCATTATTGCGGTTGTCGCATACCTTGCCTGGAAGTATCTTCCGAGTGGGAATAATGATTTGAACGTGCACCTGGTGACATATTCCGGTATGGCGCCCGGTCCGTACTTCAACAATGGCATGTCGCCCAATCCTGATTCGCGTTACGTGAAGGACTATGGCTTAAATGTGAAATTTGCCGTCATCGATGTGATTCCAGATGCGATTCAAGCCTGGAAGGCTGGCAAATTAGACGTGCTCGTATTAACCGTAGACTCGTATCCCATTGGATTGCAGGAATTATTATCGTTCAATCCCAGGATTTTTTACCTGACGGATAAGTCCCAGGGTGCGGATGTAATTATTGCCTCATCCGAAGTTCAATCCGTTGGCGATTTGGCTGGCAGAAAGGTTGGCTACGTTCCCGGCACGCCGTCACAATGGTTTTTATTGAACATTCTCAAAGCTGCTGGCATGACCATGAAGGATGTCGAGGGCATCGAATTTATGGAGGTACCGCAGGTATTCAAAGCATTTGAAACCGGTCAAGTGGATGCCGCAGTGGGTTGGTCGCCAGACGATATTGCTGCACGGAATCGTGTTCCCGGCGCCCATCTTTTAAAAAGCACCAAGGAATCATCGGAGATGTTGTTCGGCATCATGTTCACCAGCCAGGATTTAATCGACAAGCGACCCGATGATCTCAAGGCATTTCTGGAAGGCTGGATGAAAGCTGCGGCGGAATTGAATGAAGACCCAGCGGCAAAGGCTGCTGCTGCCAAAATCATGACCGCTGGTTATAGTGGCACCACGGAGGATTATTGGCTGGAAACCTTTGACAATGTCCGATTTGCGACTTATGGCGACAACGTGGCTTTTTTCGGGCTAAATCCCAATTATAAAGGCGTTACGGCTGAGATGATCTATGATGAAGCCTGCAAAGTATACCAGGAGCTCGGTTTTGCGTCTCCGAATCTGCCACGCTGGCGCGGTGTTTCAAATGTCAGCACCATTAGCGCTATTTCGCTCACCGGCCCAGAGCACCTGGCACAGGCGCCAGCAACATTTACCCCGCCAACAAAAAAAATGTTAAATCAGCCGGCAGTCGCCACAAAATTGGTGCGCGTCAACTATGACTTTAACTCTGCCGTACTGAAACCAACGGAAAAGTTGAAACTGAAAAACGAATATGGTCAAATCGTTGCTATGAACGCCAATTCCCGTTTTCGCATTATTGGCCATACTGACAGTATCGGAGATCGGGATTACAATATTCGACTCTCAAGAGGGAGAGCCAGGGCGATCGTTAATTTCTTTGTGGAAACCTATGGTCTCAGTCCAAACCAATTTATTTACGATGGCAAAGGTCCAGATCAGCCGATTGCTCCCAACAACACTGATGAAGGTCGTGCACTGAATCGTCGGGCTGAGTGTTCGTTGTTGTAAAATTAACCTTTACTATTATGAAATAGAACGCAGATGATGCGGGTTACGCGGATTTACGCTGATTTTTTTGACTGTGAGATGTTTGGAGAAATGTTTCGTTTCACGTCTGCTGTCTCACGTTTCACCTATTGAAATCCGTGAGAATCCGCGTCATCAGCGTAATCCGCGTTATATATAAAAATCACGGGAGAAAACTGTGTCATCTTTTTTCGAGCTACGCGGGCAATTGCCAAAAACCCGGCGTATCCAGATCGGTTTGATTGGCCTGGCTGGAATTATTTTACTATGGTGGCTGGCTGTAACTTTAAAAATTTTCAATCCAAAAATTGTTCCCACACCATTTGCCATTATTGGTTGTCTGCCAGAATTAGTTACACGCGACCAGATGTTCCGCCACTTAGGGCTGACGATTTTTATGAATGGCATGAGCTGGATCGAGGGTGCGCTGATCGCTTTGCCCATCGGTTTTTTGATTGGACTTTTTCCAATACTCAATGCGCTTTTTGGCAGTTATATTCAAGCCACACGATATATCCCGCTGACGGCAACCATTGTCCTGTTCATGGCAGCCTTTGGTATCTACATGTTTATGAAAGTTCAGTTTTTGACCTTTGCGATCCTGGTTTATTTGATTACCGCCGTTGTATTTCGAATCCAGGAAACTCCCCAGGTGTACGTGGATGCGGTAAAAACCCTGGGAGCGAATCGATGGCAAATCATCAAAACTGTATTCATTCCCCAGGTGCTTTCACGCGTATCAACCGATTTTATCAATATTGTCGCCATTAGCTGGACTTACGCCATTTATGTCGAGTTGATCAATAAACAGGAAGGCGGCATGGGCGCTTTGATTTACAATCTTTATTTTCGCCAGAGCGAGACAGAAAAACTTTACGCCCTCATTCTCGTCATGGTCGCGATTGGCTTTTTGTTCGATCAACTATTCCGCTTGATTGACCGAAAAGCGTTTCCCTTCAAATACAGTTAATGGAGATCAGCATGGGCTATATTTACGAAGATACTAACCTGCCAGACATTATTGAGTTACAGGATATTAGCACCAGTTTTGATGGAGGAAATACATTTATCATTAAAAATATGAACCTATTGATCGAGGACCTTCCCGATGCGGGCGAGTTTGTGGTGATCCTGGGAAAATCTGGCTGTGGGAAAACCACGGTTTTGAAATATATTGCCGGGTTAATGAATCCGTATTCCGGCAGGGTACTGATTCACGGCAGAGATCGCAAGCATGAAGTGCCCATTGCCATGGTGTTTCAAGAGCCGTCTGCCCTGGAACACTATACTGTGTTAAAAAACGTCATGCTGCCATTGTTGTATAGAAATGTATCCGAAAGCGACGCGGCTGAGCGTGCAATGAATATGATTAAAGCCGTGGGACTTGAGGGTCACGAGCACAAATTCGGTAAATTTGGCAAGCTTTCTGGAGGGCAATTACAGCGCGTGGTAATTGCCCGCAGCTTGATCGCCAATCCCGGCATTATCTTATTGGATGAGCCCAATCGCGGGCTGGATAATGACACCGCGCACCAGATCGATTTGTTAATTGCAAATTTGTGGCAGCAGTTGCAATCAACCATCATCCTGGTCACACACGATATCGAGCAGGCGGTTTTTTTAGGAACGAAAATCTATATCATGGGCGGCAAGCCGGCTAATATTGTCAAGGAGTTCGACGTAAACCTTCCCTTCCCTAGGAACCGCGAAACCCGGCGTACTGACAAATTTTTAGAGTTGAAGAATAAGGTTGAAGATTTTATGTATAGTTTGTGAGGAAATGAGAAGGAACAATTTATGAAAATCAATATATCAAATAATTTGGATTCCTGAGTGCTCATATTTTGTGCCTAAAAATTATTTTTTGCGATTTTTTTGTTGCTGTTCACCTTTCGTTGTAAAATTTAGATAATATCTTTTTTTTTAAAGCAAAAACTGTTTTGAATTTAACCACCTGCCATACCAATAACCATTTCCAATAATAGCCCAATTCAAACTGATTTTATTAAATCAGCTTCACTATTTTTGTATTATTTTCGTTACCATGTTTTAAAAAACCTGTTGTATTTTATTCATAAATTTTGTAAATATAGGGAGAGAATTTTAGGTAAAAAAATATGAAAAAAACTTTTCAAATTATCTTTATCATTCTCATTTTGACTATTCCTGGCTTCATATCAGCCCAATCAAAAAGCAGTTGCAAATTAAAGGATCAGGTTATTGCCGATTACAAAAATTTTTATTCATTAAACAATCTCTGGAAGTTCGCACTGGGAATCGGGTATGCCGGATTCTATGCCAACACGTCATTCGATGAAGAAATTGAAGATTTTTATCGCGAATATATTAAAAGCAACACTATGTACGATATTTCAAAAATCGTCAAACCATTCGGGAACGGCAGAATTACGGCTCCAGTTTATTTAACGGCTGCCTTGATCGGAGAGCTATCAAAAAATTCAAAATTTGGATCGACTATTGGCGAATGGGGGCAGCGAAGTTCAAGAGCACTGATTATCGGTGCGCCGCCAGTTTTGACATTACAAATCCTATTGGGCGCTTCCCGGCCTGATGAGGGAAAAGGTTCTCATTGGCGACCGTTTAAAGATGATAATGGCGTGAGCGGACATAGTTTTATGGGAGCAGTTCCATTTTTAACAGCAGCGAAAATGGTGGACAAATTATTTCTTAAATACCCGCTTTATTTCGCATCGACCTTAACCGGGATATCAAGAATCAATGACAATAAACATCATTTTTCGCAATCCTTACTTGGCTGGTGGATTG
>CBFDBN010000073.1:0-12446 GCA_965603055.1 uncultured bacterium
TTTTCAGCAGCCCGCAATTTAGCGCTGCGGCTTCTCGGATTTGATTGAATCTCCTGCTCGGTTGCTTGAACGATTTTTTTGGTTAATAACCGAATTGTTGGCTGCTTACCGCACACACAGACTGGTAAACCTGGCGGACATTCACAGGGATTTACCTGCCTGACAAAAAATTCTTTCACCATTCGATCTTCCAGCGAATGATAGGAGATGATGACCAATCTGCCGCCCGATTTCAGCAAAGCCAATGATTGATTTAAAAAAAACTGCAAATTTTCTAATTCTTTGTTAACTGCGATTCTTATCGCCTGAAAAATTCTTGCCAGGGATTTTATTCGATACTGAAACGGAAAAACAGGCTCGATAATTTTTACCAATTGCTGAGTCGTCGTAATCTGGCTTTTCCCTCTCTCCCTTACGATCGCCCTCGCCACATACCGAGCCTTCCGTTCCTCGCCGAATTCCCGGAAAATACGCTCCAGGTCTTGTTCAGAAAAAGTATTGATTATCTCCTCGGCTGTTGTTTTCGTTTCAGCCGACATCCGCATGTCTAATGGACCCTGGGCTAAATAACTGAAACCACGTTCACCTGTGTCAATCTGGTGAGAAGAAACTCCCAAATCTAATAGGATGCCATCAACCTGATTGATTTTTAAAGAACTTAAAATATCTCCAATCTCAGCAAAATTGCCTTTTTTAAGTATCACTCTTTTTTCAAACGATTTCAGCCGATCTTTTGCATACTCAAATGCTTTTTTATCTAAATCGATTCCAATGATTCGTCCAGTCGGGGTTAATCTTTTCAAAATTTCAATACTGTGTCCTCCACCTCCAATTGTGCCATCAACATAAATTCCCGATGGATCGCTAATCAAATATTCTAAGACCTGATCGATTTGTACCGGTGTATGAAATTTTTCTTGATTCACTGGTTAATCTCGTTCGAGATTTTTTCCTCCAGATCGATGCCAGAGCTTTCAATTTCCTGGATATATTGCTCTCTTGTTTTGGGACCCCAGACCTCGATACGGTTATATGCCCCAACGATATGAACATCCTTTTTAATCCCGGCATATTCCAGAAACTTGGGCGGAATCGAAATTCTCCCCTGCTTATCCAGCGTAGCATCAATCGATTTCGAGCCAAGTAAGGACATGTAAGCCCGATGCAATGGATCGGCTTCAGAAAGCTTATCAATGATCTCGATAATTTTTTTCTCGTACACATCCATGGGATAAATATAAAGACACTTGTCTCTCCCATGCTGAATGATGTAGGTACTATCAGCATTTTCAGACGTGGCTTTCCGAAACTTGGCAGGGATATTTACCCGTCCTTTATCGTCCATAGTATAAAAAAATTCACCGATGAAGAGTGGCATCGCTTAATAATCAAATTTTATTTTAAAATAATGGTTATTTAATTCAATCAAACTTTTCGCATAGCGCATAGTGTTTGGAGGAATACACCCACGCTCTACTCCCCATGCACTACGTTTCAACTGGGCTATTCAACCACAAACCACACACTTACCAACATTTTCAACCACATCAATTGTTTTTTATCCCACTTTCACCCCTTTTCACCCACTATTATACACTTTTTTTTTCTTATTGTCAAGTAAAAAATGCAATTATTAAAATTTTTTTTTGTAAAGGGGCTGTTTTTAGAAAGATTTAGTATAGATTGAGGCAGATTTTCTCAATATTGAGAACGCAGAAGTCGCTGAGGAAAAAATGAGTTTAAAAAAAAATCATCTGAATTTAAAAATTCAACGGTATGGTATCAGCATATTTATGAAGATAGGTTGTTTTTTCATCAAAAATATGGATGACCTCCCAACCCAATTGCAGAAGATGATCAGAAATAAAACGACGATGACATCGGAAAAATAATTTTTCAGCGCACATAAATGTAGTTGTTTGTTTTTTTGCCAATGTAATCAATTCATGAATTCCCTGTGAGAAGAACTCACTCTGCATGTAAAGCTGATAACCACCTTTGCGATAGCCACCAAGAAATTCGCCCAGCCAGAAGTAATTGATTTTATTTGTTTCTAATTCTGATTGTAAATTATATCGTTCAAAATGAGGATATTTTTTTGAAGTCGGAAATCGCCGCACATCGGCAACAGCATTAATTTCATAATTTTTTAGCAAATCAATGAAATAGTCCATTGGATGTATGGAATGACCAATTGAGTATATTATTTTTTCAGCATTCAATTTCAGGTAATTTGTTGATTAGGTAATTGGGTGATAAGGTAATTAGTAGCCGAAAAAACCAGTACTTAAGGCGATCAATAGTTGACCTGAATAATAAAATGCCAGGCTGATGCGATGATATTTGAATGGCTTTTTAAATTTGTTTACCGCTAAAATTAAATCAGAGATGAAAAACAGACCAGCGCCGATTGAAATGAGAACAGCCTGGGTGTTATTGAAGAATTCTCCAGAGAAAGTTGAGATCGCTCGATTCATCATAAAACTGATTACAAAAATGTAAATGAGGACTGGAATTTTCATTTCTTCAAGCCCAGGATAAAGATAAAAATATATGATAATTGCAAGCAAAATAAGAATCAGCGCACTAATCAAATCTCCCTCGACAAATCCGCTATAAACAGTGAAGACAATTGAATAAATAACGTGGGCAATCAGAAATAATATCAACCCAATCATAAACGCTCGCTTCGATTTGAACATTAAGGCGACATCTCCGCCGAAGGAAAAAAGCAATCCCAGAATGATTGCCAGCGTATAGCTCAAATTGTAATTATCAGCCACAAAACAAGATAACGCTGCAACGATGATGACCAACGTAGTTGAAAGTGGCTTAAAAACGTAAACCTGTTTTTGATTACCAGCAAATCCTGCCCGAATCAGTAGTGTGACGAATAGTGTTAATAAGGCGATTACAATACAATAAATTAGCATATAAGACCTCTTCCTTTATGATGCAGCAGAAGCAGTAGCAGCAGCCGTTTAAAGTCTGCTGCTAACTGCCACAGAACTCCTCTCTCAAAATACCATAAGCTTCGATATCCTCAAATTTGCCCCATTTTTTGACATGCTGCCTTAAGCAACCTTCATACCTCATACCCAATTTCAGCATGACTTTTCCAGAGGCTGGATTGCGTTTGAAATGATGGGCATGAATTTTATTTAAATTTAATACTTCAAAACCATATTTTAAAACAGCGTGGGCTGCTTCAGTACAGTATCCCTGGTTCCAAAAGGGCTTGCCGATCCAGTATCCCATCGAAGCGGTTTCATATTCTTTTTTTATATCCGACAGGCCGATGGCTCCGATAAGAAATTTATCTTCACGATGAACGATTGCAAACGTGATCACCTCTCCCTTATCGAACTCCTCCTGGTGTTTGCCGATCCATTCTTCTGCCACTCCATCCTCATAAGGGTGAGGAATAAATAGAGTCGTAGCAGCAATGTCTTTATCTCCAGCCAGTCGCTGGACTTCCAGGGCATCTTCTAAAGTGAAAGGTCTGAGAATTAAGCGTTCGGTTTTCAGTAATGGGCGTTCGGTCATTGGTTTTCATCCATTTGATAAGTTCAGTCGCTCAATTTTTTATATTCTTTTTCAATTAAATCAGCACCGTATTTTCTTTCCAACCGACGAATGGTAAAATGACCCTGGGCAATATTTTGAAAATGATCCATAAAAATCGTATTAATCAGCGCACCGCCAATCGCGCCGATCGCAGGAATTGCCATTGCTGCAACTTTTTCTGATACCACGACCCCAAAACGTGAAGCAATTGTTGTAATCAATCTCACCAAAATTGGAGCGCCTTTTTCGGTCATGCCTTTGTTAGCTATATGTTTAACTGCATCCGAAACAGTCTTAGAAAGAGCAGCTCGAACCGCATAATACCCGGTCTCGGTTGCATCATCTTTTTCGGATTTTCCACCCAGTGCAAAAATTTGCAAGCAATTTAACTTTGTTTCCGGTGAATTCAAGTTTTCACCTTCGGCTCTGGCGATATCCGAAATAGAACGCAGCATAATAACTGTCGAAATTGGCAATTCAATCGGAAGAGCAAATAATCCAAAAGCACCGCCGGTTGCACCTGAAGTCATCACAGCAGCTTTATGAATTATATTTGACGGTTTGGACTGATTGCGACTTTTCATTGTCATTACAGCAAACTTCAATGCTTTTTCAATCGATTTCCTGGTTGCTGTTTGAACAACTTCTGTCCACTTCTGTGGTAGCTTCGCAAATCCTTTTTCAATTGGTGACGCCAGGGTATCCGTCAATTTTGCTGCCAGGCTGGGATTTTCTAATAAATTTTTTGCGTATTTTAAATCTTCAATATCTTGCGGGGAAAGCTTCATCGTTTTTCCACCTTTACCATATTCCCGTCAATTCAAAAATCTGATTAAAATTTTATCTCTATTTTTTAAGTGAATTTTAAACTGATGTTCCGCAGCTATTTCTTTAGCTTGATAAATTAAATTATCTTTTTCCATCAAAACCGCCATATTAAACTTCTTAATTGATTTGAAGAATGAATGAACCTTAATAAGCTGATCGTTTATTATTTTATAATTTATTGAAAAAACTTTATCTTGAAATTTTAAGCTTGAAATTGCATAAGTATTCCCGGGAATCAATAATTCGTCAGGAAAATTCGGACATAACAAAAACGAATTCTGAAAATCGGGCTGGTATTCTCGAAAACCAATCAAGCTTCGGATAATATGAAGCGGGAGTGTCGCAGCCCAGCCATAGCCTTCGGAGCCATAAGGTTTTTCAAGTCCCCAGCATTCAACTGAAATCCCCGGCATTGGCTCGCCTTCCTGCCATTCCCTGCGATCCCAATTTTTGTATACTCGATCGATGGTATCAAAAAGCACCCGGGACGCCAATTCCTTGAATCCCACTTGCCAGCAAGCTTCTATATACATAAAGAAAAAAGACGCCCATTCCAGCCATAATTTGGGATTTTGGACGAAATATTCAAACCATTTTTCGGCAATTCTCAATTGATTTTCATTATAAATGCCGACAAAAAATGGAGCCAGGTTAGTGACATCTCGCCAGTCATCTTTTTGAATCCAGCTATTAGTGCGTTTATCAAAATCACAAAACCAATCTTCCTGCCACATTGCCAGGATTTTTTCAACAAATCGGCGATAAATTTTATCCCAGCGATCATCCTTTCGGTTCAAACATAATGCGAAAAAGCTCAAAATATTGGCAGATTGCGCCATTGCCGATTGAAGATCAACAGCACGCAAATGACTGACGATCTCCCCGCCGGTTACCTGTTCCACTAAAAACTTGCTTGACGCATCCTGGCCGCTCTCCCAGCTACAATTGTAAACAGCCCAGCCATTTTCATCGGTTCGATTTTTCAGCCACCACTCAAGATATTTTTCCAGGTATGCGAAGAGCCGCTCCAGCCAATCTCGATCAAAGTGCCTCATCACAATTGATTGAAAACAATAAAACGGAAAACACCAGGCAGGGGATGTCCCGCATTCACTGCCATCTTCTGAGATCATGTTTAATGAGCCATCTTCACGGGCACAGGGGACCTGTAAGTTCAGTGCATCTTGAAACAATCCGAGAATTACCTCCTGGCTGATCTCAGGCTGAGCATAACTCATCATCAACATATCTAAAGCTGTTTCTGCCAGAACGATTCGAGGTTTTTGAATTTGCATAGCATCCCAGTGAGTGGAAAAAATCCCGATTGGCTCTCGCAGGTTCATTCGCATCGTTTCCCAATCGTAAATCCAGCCTCGTTTCCAATGATCGGGCCAATCCCCTTCGAGCCTGGGGCATGATTGCCAGAATTGTTCATCCTCTTTTATTCTATCATCTCGAATTGCTGCCAGTTCTGGCAAATTTCGATCAGCCAATGCTATGGTTTTATTTTCACTCACACTTCGAGAAAAGACACAGCTCAGTTGAAAAGAATTTTGTTCGGTTATTTCAACAGGGATTTGAATCAATCCAAAAAGAGAAGAATTTATCGTTGAAAAGAAATCTCTCCCCGGTTTGGATAATTCAAATTCTTGATTTTGAAGCCGGGACAAATCATCACAAAAGCAGTGTCCCTGGCAATTCATCGAGGATTTCAATATAAAACAGTAGCCTTCTGCAAAGCTTTTTATCACCAGCGCATTTGCTTCTTCATTGTATCGGCCAGTCAATCCAAAGTCCCAGAGTCCTGTCCGCCGATAATCTAAAAATATTGATTGAAGAAAAATTAGTGACAGGTTTGTTGATATTTCTTTTGAACAATTAAGTTCAATATTTGTCGCTAAAACGTTTTCACCAGCCAGAAAATAATCGACACTGAAATCAAAATTTTGCCAGCGCCAATTGAATCTAAATAGATTTTTACTGTGATAGGAACAAATAAGTGGGATTTCTTTATTTTTGAAATCCTCAGCAAATATAAGCCGTTGATTTTCAAATTGAATCCCAATTTTAAAAGCAGCCCGATAAATCGGATTATGCGCATTGGGGAATAACCATCCAAATCCACAGGGCGGATTAACTCGAATAACGCCGCTGCGATTCAATTTCCAGGTATGAAAAGGATTGTCGAGATATCCAAAAGGGGTGTAATTATCCCGGGGGAACATTCAATTTATTCCTGAGTTTTGGAAGGTAAAGTGTAATATTTATTCTGATGAGATGAATTTCGATTAAATATTTTCACCTTTCTTTTTGATTTTTTGAACGATCAGAAATCACCCTTTTTCCAATCCAAAAGCTTTTTCAAGCACATTCCGAGTTACCTCTGGAATATCCAGATTATTTATCTCATCCTGGGAAAACCATGCTGCATCAACGACATCAGATTGTGGTTTTAATTCTCCCCCGATATATTTTGCCAGGTAATCGATCAGAATATAATGATATTTAACCTTTCCATCTGAATCTTCGAGAATCAGATCGACGACAGAAACAACATCCTGGGGTTCAATATCGATATTACATTCTTCTTTAACCTCCCGGATGCCTGCTTCCCGCACTCTCTCGCCAAGCTCAACCATTCCGCCAGGTAATGACCATAAGCCTTTGCTCGGTTCGTTACCTCGCTTGACGAGTAAAACTTTTTTTTCGCTGTTAAAAGTAATCACGCCTACCCCGACCATCGGGGCAGATGGATAGCTTCGCGTCATTCAAACTCCCGGTTGTTTAGGGGTGAGATATAATTATTTTGACATTTAAAATTAATTGACCATTAAAAAATTGAATCGCACAACCTCCCTTAAGCGGATCATCCTTCGGCTGATTTCTACTATAATAAAGATTCGCCTGCGGAGAACTTATTTTATCTCACCCCCCTTATGCATATATTTTCTTAAACCTGTTGAAATCCAGGATCGTGATTTTCCTTCCAGAGCGCTCGATCAACTGTTCATCTTCAAGAATGCGAAAAACTCGGGAAATTGTCTCACGAGATGTCCCCGCCATATTTGCTAAATCCTGTTGGAGGGGAATCCGGGGGATAATAACCTGCCCCTTTCTCACCCTTCCGTGATCATCAGCCAGCATAATCAGCGATGAAGCGACCCGTCCCATTGCATCCTGAAGTGATAGGCTTTTGATCTGCGTGTCACTTTTCCGAATGCGGGCAGCCAATTCCTTCATTAAACTGATTGATATCTGGGGATAATCTTCCAACAATCCTAAAAAATCTCCACGTCGCAGCACCAATGCTTCAGAATCTTCAATTGCTGTAACACTGGCAGATCGTGCTTTTCCGTCGATCAATGAAAGTTCCCCGAAAAAGTCGCCAGGCTCGAGTATTGAAAGAATCACTTCCCGTCCATCATCACTTATCCGGGAGACTTTTACCCGGCCTTTTTGAATGAGAAATAATGTGTTACCCGCTTCTTCTTCAATCAGAATGATTTGATCTTTTACGTAATGCTGTGTAACACATAAATTTCTAATTTTTTCCAGATCATCATCATCCAGTGGAAAAAAAAGCGGTACTCTTTTTAGTAACCTGATTTCCATGTGCCCTCCCCTGTTTTTGTGGGTAATCTGGTTATTGGGTAACTGGGTAATTCGGTAATTGCGATATTTAGATGATCGGGTAATTAGTTAGTTTGGTGATTAAGCAACTTTCTTATTAATTTGGCTTAGTACTAAATTACCTTATTACCCAATAATCCAATTACCGAATTACACCAATTACCAAATTACCCAATTACGTAAATTCGTCCAACATGTTGTAAATCACATCCATAACCATATCAGCCTGTTGCTGTAATTTATCTTTATTTTCCAGCGTAACTTCGATTGTTTCTAACTCGATTGGTTTTCCGACTCTCGCCCGAACTTTAACTGGACGAGGGAACCAGGCTCGTGGTGGCAAGACTTTATCGGTACCCCAAATTGCGACTGGCACCACTGGAACACTGGTCATTTGAGCCAGGCGAATAAATCCTGTCCTCGGGCGAAGCCTTTCTCCCTTCTCTTTTTTACGAGTCCCCTCTGGCGCCATGAATAAGATTTTTCCCTTTTTTAATAAGCTGATTGCATGATCGAAAGCTTCGTGATCAGAGGCATCCCTGGCAACGGGAAACATTCCCACTGCTTTTAGCCACCATTTGAGGATCGGCACTCGAAACAGCGAATCTTTTGCCATGGTATGGACACGGTGTTTCACCACTAATGCCGTTGCTACAGCGTCCAGATTGCTATTATGATTGACTACGCCGATATAAGGACCCTTTTCTGGAAAATTTTCTTTGCCGTACCCCTTGCCCTTGAGATAGATTTTAGCAAATAGTTTAAAAATAAAAGCTGAAATCCTGAATAACATATCCTCCCTCAAGTTTGTGGATTTTTGACTTCTATGAGTATTTTGTAATTTTTATAATTAAAAAGTAAACAATTATCACCAGAAAATCAAGAATATTTTTCGCTATAGTTAAAAATATTCTATTACTCATTGATACAGATTATGTTCATAGATATATCGCTCCACAGCAGGCGGAACCAGTTGAGAAATCGAATCTTCTTCCCTGATTCTACGCCGAATTTCAGTTGCGGAAATATTGATTAAAGGCGATTGTAAAATGATTGCCCGCCGTTTAAATTTGGTTAAAGCCTGTTCCAGACTTACCCGAGGGCGTTGCAGCACAACAAGCTGACAGTTCTTTACAATTTTATCAGGATCCTTCCAATTTGGAAAATCTAATAAACTATCCGCACCGATTATCAAAAAAAGATTATCTTTGCCAGTCATTAATTCTTTTTGATAATGATAAATGGTATCAATTGTATATGAAATCCCCTCTCGCTTGAGTTCCACATCCGAAACCTCAAATTCAGAATAATTTTCAATAGCGATTTGGATCATTCGATAGCGATGAGCTGAATGTGTCAGGTTCATAAGTTGTTTGTGAGGGGGGACTGCTGCGGGGATAAAAATAATCCAATCGAGAAAAAGCCTGTTTTTTGTCCAAATGGCAAGTCGCAAGTGACCGTTATGAATAGGATCGAAAGAGCCGCCAAAGAGACCGATTTTAATTTTTTCCTCCATTATTTAAAATTTTCGATCTCTATCTAGCTAACTTGATGTACTTCGTTTTAGTTACTATCATTAGCTTTAATACTGGATAGAAATTCTTTGGCTTTTTCTGCCTTCACGTTATCGGGATATTTTTCTAAATATAATTGGTAAAATTTTTCTGCTTGTTCTGCTTCGCTCAACTGTCTGTAACATTCTGCTTTTTCCCAGAGCGATTTTTCCGCAAATTTCGTGTCGTAATAATTGTCTAAAACAAAATCATAATAAACCAGTGCAGAGCGAAAGAGCGCTCGTTTTCGATACGATTCACCATTTTTGAAATTTTTCTGGGCAAGTTTATCACGGCACTTTCGCATATATTCATTCGTCTTTGGAACCAAATCACTGCCCGGGTAATCTTCAAGGAATTTTTGAAATTCTTCAATCGCTTTTTCAGTATAGCTCTGGTCAAGGGCAGCTTTGGGCGATAATTTGTAGTAACTCATTCCAATTTGATATTGGGCATCATCAACATACTCACTATTTGCATATATCCTGGTCATTTTCTCATATTCAGCAATCGCCAGAATATACTCTTTTACCTTGAAATGGCATTCTGCATAATAAAATTGTGCTTTGTCACTGAGAGTTCCGCCGGGCGAGTTTAAAATAACTATTCGGAATTGAGTTCTGGCATCAAGATAATCTCCATCGTTGAACATTTCTTCCGCTATCTTCATTCGTTCTTCGCCAGAGATATTCGGTTTAATTTTATGTTTGCCACATCCAGTCATTAGCAGGATAAGCAAAGTAAATAGTATCAATTGATATAAAACGATTTTTTTCATGAAAATCCTTTTAATTGCTCCGCAATCGAAAAAATAAATAAATGATACCCGCAGTGGTTGTCATCACAACAAACGGTTCGATAAATTTTTTCAATCCCCGATGTTCTGGTAAGTTGGATTGGGTGAAAGGGAAATCTTTGTTTTCCAGCCTCTTCACATCGAAAATCTTTACGCTGTCAACATGTTGTTCGTTAAATTCCTGAAAAAACCTGACCAAACCAGATGAACCATCAAGAGCTCGGACAGCCAGGTTTAGCTTGAAGCGTCGCTCAATTAAATTTTTCTTACCTGTTGGCAGATATTCAACTCCCAGTGAATCAATTTGAAACTGAATAACAAACGCACTGCTTGAATCCTGTTTTTCAAGATAAATTTTAGAAACACCTCTTTGATACAGGCTTTTTACCAGCCAATTTTCAATCAACCAATTGCCAGCTTGTTGTTGGCATTGAGAACGAATAAAAATTGCGGCAGAAGAATCCGGTGATAATTGATCAACTGTTCTCTCTGCCACAGCCGAAGCCATGTTATTGAGGATCGTTAAATTATCAAATGGCTGCTGATCTGTCTGAATTAATATTAATGGACATACTAACAATAAATTAGCAAATCTCGGCAGAAGATATTTTCTCAATTTTTGCATAAAATCACTTTATTAATACTCAACTTAATACATAAAGTTCCGCCTTGTTTATTAGCTATACCTTTTAATAGAACGCGGATAACGCTGATGACGCGGATTTTCGCAGATTGATATTTTAAAAATAACAATAGATTAAATTGTATAAAAAACTCTGCGTTCCTCTTCGATCACAGCGATCTCTACGTTGGATTTACATTCATTAATAAAATTATACTCGGATTGACGTACATTACCTGTTGGCAAATAAACTCAAATTCGAATCAACAACGACAAAAGGTGCCATCTAAAAAATTGATTTTTATTTTGTTGAAAAACGAATGAATAATTCAGGAAAAATTGTGAGTGATTAAAATGATTGTCATCAGCGAACATCAAATTGGAGTCAATCAAACCGATTCCACCCGAGAAAGTGTGAACATCGGCAAACCGCTCTTTAAAATATCCACCCCTGATAGACAGAATAGAAAACAGATTTTGTTCAAATCCCAGGTGGGCTTCTCGAACTCCCTTTCGCCTATCCTCTGTTAAATTTCTGAGGTCCAAAGAAAGTGTGGTGCTGGATGCTGGTTTATATGATATTCCGATATTCATGGTCTGGTCAGCCATTCGTTCTAATGGAACACGAATTTCAGGCATATCGTTGGGAAAATCCACAAAAGCCAATCCAACATTCATCCGAGTTGACGGCTTTAATAAAATTCCATAACTAAATCCCCAACCCTGGTGAACTTCATCATTTATTTTTTTCACATAATAACTTCCCGAAGCCCCTATTGACACTCGATCTGCCAGTTTAATTCTTGTCACCAGCGAATGATAGCTATTTTCCCACAAATCACAATTCTGAAAGAACTTTTTCTGGTTAAACAGGTAATTTTTGTCGATTAGCTGCTCATTGAAAATCAAAGCTACATCGATAGATTTCCCGGTAAAAACAAGGCTTTTCATCAACAGGGCAGCAGTTTTAACTAATTCGTCCTGTTTTTGCTGATTTTGCTGATCACCTTGAAAGTGTTCATAATAGATCGTTGCAGGAGCAACTGGATTGAGGTAAAGCGTGAACCGGTGATCCTTACTAAATCGATAGAGGCTTAATGTTGCTGGATTATAGCTGGTGGATACGATATCGTCCTCAATGGATGTATAAGCGCCCCCGATGGCAAGCGGTCTTGCTTTTATGGTGCTTAACGTGAAAAAATAATTTTGTTGGGAAAATCCAATACTGCTGAATCCCAGGATTATGAAAAAAATAAATTTTATTTTAAATTTAAACACCGAAAAAACTCCACATAGCGATGGTTGAATCCTTGCCAGCATCCGACTATGAATTAACCACATTAAATTCTCAAAATATTCAATTAGTTCCATGAAATCGTTTTAAAAACAGTCTCTTTTAAAAAAAATTAATCAAAATTCTTCCTCATAATTTTAACTGAATCCCCCTCTC
>CBFDBN010000074.1:0-12391 GCA_965603055.1 uncultured bacterium
CATTAATTGACAACTGAAATCCCGGCAATCCGACCAATCCGGCAGGATTCCAGAACATCGCATCAAGTTCTCCTGAAATCGCAGTGTAAGCAC
Source organism: uncultured bacterium (assembly GCA_965603055.1). Classification (GTDB taxonomy): domain Bacteria; phylum Zhuqueibacterota; class Zhuqueibacteria; order Thermofontimicrobiales; family Thermofontimicrobiaceae; genus CBFDBN01. The sequence continues at coordinate 94 of CBFDBN010000074.1, forward strand.
CTCCCAGTGCCAATGCTTTAACCCCACTGGTATTGACAATGTCCAGTCCCTGGAACGCCAGGTTATCACCCCGGTGCTGCGCCTGGGCTGTGAGGGAGATAAACAGGATGAAAGCAAACGTGGTGATTCCAGGCATCCTTATGTTATTTGATTTTATTATCTTCATTTTGAAGCTCCTGTGTTTCAATCGCTTATTTTCGTACTGTTTATTTAATAACAAACCCAATCGTAAACCGATGCACTGCATCGAGATATTCACCAAAATCATTATAAGAATAATTCACACGATAGCGGCTAATGTTTATCCCAAATCCAACGGTTATAGCTTGTTCATCAAAATTAAATTTATAACCGGTCCGAATTGCCAGGAAATTTTTCAGCATATATTCGAAGCCTAAATGGTGCTGCTGGCTATGATCACGTGTTTGAGACAAATCATAAGCAAAGAGAATGCTATGATCATTCGTGTCAAAAATAAAAGCATTTTCTGGACCAATGAAATAGCCAGAGATACCAATAATAAATGCCTGGGGCAAAGGATAGCTTTTATCAAAATATTTAACCTCAGGTCCGAAATTTCGCAACATGGTTCCGAGTATTAAAGATTTGAAACCGGTTCGATAGATGACACCACCATCAAAAACAATAGCAGAAGCAGCTTTTTCAACCAAATCTTCCCTGGCGAACCTGGCAGTGACACCAAAAGAAAATTTATCAGTCACCTGTCTGGCATAAGATAAACCGAAAACCTGGGAGCCAGGACTGACTTTGCGACCTGTCAGACCCGGATTGTAAGAGCCAGTTGCATCATTACGGAAAAGATGATCGACTCGTGTTTCCTCAATATCTCCCATGTCGCTGATCTGGGCTGAAAATCCAAAAGTACCAACATTTGAAACTCGGTAGGATAGACATAGACTGGTCAAAGAAACATCCATAAACCAATCGAGGTAGGATATCGACAGATCCAGATCGTGTGTCAATGTTAGGGCTGCTGGATTGAAAAATACAGCTTCGCATGATTGAATGGTAGCTGCACTGGCGCCGCCCATGGCATCTGCACGGGCATTGGGAACAACTTTCAGGAACTGAAATGAGGTTGTCCCCACTTTGTCAAATCCACTGATCTGGGCATAGCTGTTTCCGACCAATACAATCGAGATCAAAAAAACAAAGCAGAGATTTAATTTTATTTTCATGGTTGAAATCCCCGTTAAGTATTTATTTTTTATTCACTATTTTTGATTCAAATTATTTAACCACAATAAGTTTCCCGGTGGTTTTATCCCCACCTGGTGTTGTCACCACATAAAAATAAATCCCGGAAGCAATATCCTGGTTATTTCGAGTGACCTGAAACCAGGCAGTTGAAAAAACTGTCTGGTCATGCTCAATGGTCTCGATTAGCTGACCACTAAAGCTGTAAATTCGAATGGTGCATTTTTCCGGCAAGCCGTAAAACCCAATTTTCCCTTCTTCTCCAATTCCTTCAAAACCAGACTCAACAACAAATGGATTAGGTACAGCGTAGACTTTATCCATTTTTTCTACAGATGAAACATTTTTGTTGTGCCCGGTAAAATTGGTCTTACCCGATTCATTACCATTTTCATCCACAGAAGTCACCGCATAAAATTTTGTCTCACCTAATTTATAAGTCTCATCATCATCTTCAAATTCGTACATGTCTTCTTCGCTCACATTGCCGGTTAAAATCGAATCCAACATTGTCCAGGGTCCGCTTGCATAGTCGGCACGATAAATTTTGAAATAGCTCAGTTCTCCCATTAAGCGTGGATATTCATCCCTGGTAAAGCTTTCTACTACTCGATTCCATTTTATCTTTACTGTCGCAATTGCTGTATTTTCAACGACGATTCCTGGTGCTGGCACAGGCATCGGTATTTTGTATTTGTTGGGATTGTCAGAAGGTCGGGGATTGTCCTCCGGGAATATTATTCCGCCCGTAGGTCCTTTTCTTGCTTCATCGTAGGAAATTTCTTCGCCGAGATATGTTTCGTGGGCTTTGTGAGCAACCTGGTTTACGGTTATCACATCCGAGTTGATATGATCGGGATAACCAAAATCATCAATATAATTTTCCGTTAACACCTGTTCTTCCAGAACAACTTTTCGATTCCAATCACGAACCGGGTAAAACTGTCTATCTCTTTGCCCACCACAGCAGACCTTTCCGGCTGTCCCGCCATAGCCAACCACCTCAGCTACGGCAAATTCAAGTTTATCGCCCAATTCAAGGACATAAGGTCCGAATCCCTGGTTCGCCTGTCCACCGTTATAAGTTTCATCCCATTCAAAACGAGCACGACCTTTCCAGGTTCGAGACTTACCGGTGCCAGGATGATTCGGCAGCACAAAGCGTCCACCGTCTGAAGGGACTCCCTGGGGTACACCGACCTCACCGTAAACTGTCCACCAGCGCTCATCCATTGTCGTGGGGCGGTCCTCCATTTTTGATGGGCGAGTATTTGGCGATCCGCATTTCATGTTCCAGGGCTGCAAAATATGTCCATCCTCATCCGTCTCAAAGTATTGCCCGCTTTCATTTTTCATCATGTAAAAATAATAATCGGACTGGTTTTTTTCCAGGTTGGTTGGATCGATTATGGCTAAATGGTTGGTGTCCCAGTATAACATACAATAGCCAGGACAGGCTGCGCCGAGCAATCCCCCGCCATTTTTTCCAGTCCGGGCGAATTCGAGAAACTTTTCTGGATTCGGTTCGGGTTTTGCAGCAAATTGTTCTATTCCTTGATCAGGAAATCCGGTATGGGTGTTCGTGTTCCATAATAACCAATAATCAGGATCAAATGAGTAGCGAAGATCAGCTCGATAAATACCACCCGGGTCACCGTAAAACCAGTTGCCGTACCAGCGGAAATATGCCAGCATGGAAGGCCCGAATCCATAGGTTACATGAAAAAGAACATCACCAAGCGGTTCGGTCTGTTCACTCGTGGCTGGATTACCATCGGTGTCCCCGGTAGATTCCAATTCATATTCATAGATAATCATATCATCATAATCAGGGTAGCTCCAAACACGAGAGGTGCGAGTAACAGTAATTCCGGTTGGCGTTGCCCATCTGGCGATGATGATTTCCTCTGCTTCGTCAGGATTATAATTTGGATTGAGACTACCGTCTGCTAAAATTGGGAAATTTTTAATTTCTTCCATAGAAATTGGAAAACTCCACCTGCCGAATGGAAGCTCTGTTGTTGTACTCGTTCCAATACCACCGCAAAACGCGAAAATTCGGTTCTCCCTGCCAGACTTGCCTTTCGGATTTGCGGTGACATAAATACCGGCACCATAAATATTATGATGCCCATCATATTCAATGCCTTCGATAATGGTCCGGGATCTCGGCGGCCATTCCATTAAAGGCAGATTAGTAACAGCATGGACGATCCACGGTCTACCAATCGTCCCGGTGTTATAAACCGTCTCATGAATCATACCCCGATCATGAATCCTGAATTCCCTCACCTGGCTATTTCCCTTCCCAAATATTAAAACCAGAAGCATGACTACCAGGGGGATTAGTCGATATATTTTACGATTCGTCATTTATCACAGTCCTCCTATTATTATGGCCGGTAGACTTTTGCAAAATTGAGAATTTGATGTCATTTCGAACGGAACGAAGTGGAGTGAGAAATCTTTAGGTTTAATAATATCAAATCGTTAATCAGATTTCTCGCTCGCCTCGAAATGACAACCTATCCTGTTTTGCAGATATCTATATAGTCTGGATTATTCCTAATACAGCAAAGCTGTAACCTTTGTATGTTAAAAATGATATTTCTTTGAAAATGAAATATTAATAAATCCTGTTCATCCCGTCTAATTTAATGTATCGGAATTTCAAAATGGCAAAATAATTTGTTGGCAAAATGATTTTTTAAATTATTTTGCCAGATAATTATTTTGCCTAATTTATTAAAAATCAAACATCAATCCAAAACGAAAATGCCGGGGTAGATTACTGAACACATACCCATCGAGGCTGGTTATGTATGGCGCAAAATCGGTCTGTGTCCGAAAATTTTCTCGATCTTCCATATATCTTTCTTTTAAAATATTTTGCTCATTTTGAGGATCAGCGAACACTCTGCTGTAATAATAAACTTGCTTATTTAAAATATTAAATCCTTCTAAATAAAGTGTAGCGAACAAACCCAGTACTCCGATCTTCTTTTCTAATCGAACTCTTAAATCATGTTCTGTCGGGGTTCTCATGTTCATTTGCAATCCCTGTCCTGAGCGATCATAAGTAAACGGTCTTCCTGAAGAAAGTCGATAAGTACCGCTCACCGAGATATTTGACAGGGGCTTTATGTCCCAAACTTTGAATCCAGCTTGACTTGACGTTCTGAAACTTAAATTCGCTACAAGTTTATGCTTTCGATTGTAATCTATGAAAATATCCTCGGGCGAAGGAAGAATGTCATCGATCTGATCATCTTCGAAATATTCAGCCCGGGCACCATTTCCATAAGCGCTGGCAGATTTCCCGGTTGCCAATTCCCAATTATAGCGGATATACCAGCGGAAAAAACCGGTATTCTTCTCCAAATTAATATGAAATCCTTTAATATCGGCATATTCCCGATTATCAAATGTAAAATATCGGTTACCTCCATTATCCTGGTAAACAGCAAACTGGATCAGGTTGCTAACATCTTTTAAATAAGCGCTGACATCCAGGTAAAGTCCAAATGGCAGTGCTCGTACTAGACCGACATCATAAGCAATCGTCTTTTCTGGCTCGAGCTGAGGATTGCCCAGTCGTTCGTAATTCGGTGTCGCTTCTAATTTTAAACGATTGATAAAAATATACTGGAAAGGTGGTCTTTGTGTGAACACACCATAATTGAGATGAATCACAGATTTGGTTGATACCGGGAATGAAATCCCAACCCGGGGCTGCAGGATAGATTTTCGCTTGGTTTCTTCCCTGGCTGCTAAATTTTCATCATAAAAGCTACCTTTTGAAATGTCACCTGGATCAAAATTGGGGTTGCGGTATGGCGAAAATTTATCTGCATAATACAAAGTGTTTAGATCATAAAAATCATAACGCAAACCAATATTAGCAATTAGTCCCTCGAATTCCATCTTGTCTTGGAAGTAAAGCGCACCCTCGATAGGAAATTTTCGATAACTCTCTAAACGTAATTGAGAAGTATTAGCTGCGCTCAATCTTTGATCCACATCAATATCATAATAGAAAAATTGCAGGCCAGCTTTCAATAAATTCCGATTATTCACTTGACTGTTGATATTTGCATTAAGACTGAATGTCTTTGTCTTCTGTGCACCACTTGAAGTTTGCAATTTCCCAACCTGATAACCAGTTGGTGCTGTATAATCACGCCAGTTAATCTGGGTTGAATATTGCTCGGAATAGCTTGTATCGCTCAGCAGATCGATTCTGTCCTGATCATTGGTAAATAACTGGCTGATTTTAATATCAAAGAAAGTTGATTTATTCAATACATGATTCCACGAAAGTCCAAATTGATGGGTAGTGTTGGTTTCTTTGGTGACATTTAAAACGCGCTCAAACCAGCGATAATAATTGCTGGTGATGCCATTCTCAAAATCATTATTATAATTATATATAAACTTGATTTTATTGTTGATATTCGGCTGGTAGGTAATATTGCTCATTACTTGCTGGTCGACATTTGGTGTGCCAGTTGGAAGAAATGGATTGACCACATTGCGTCGGGCAGCGATGAACATGGTAGCATTTTTTGAAATAGGACCCCCAGTCGATAATTCGACTCTATAATCTGGCTTTGCATAAGCTAATCCGATCTCTCGCATCGATTGCAACCATAAAACTCGAATCAAATCCGCTGCTCGAAGTGTATCTTCGGTACTGGGATATATATATTGTGGCGGCCAGCCAGGAATGACTTCGGTTTCCCGCATATATTTCTCTGGATAGCGAATGCCGAAATGCGTCCACAAATCAACTCCGGAAACAGGATCTTCTCCGTAAGCCCATTCTTCAGTACTATTTAATGAATTGAAAAAGTCAATATAATCGGAAGAATAAATACTCCCACCCCAGGTTTTGTAAAAGGCATTGGTTGCCGAAGCATCGATATGTGTCTCCCATTTATCGCTCCTGCCTTCTCTGGCTACCATATTAATAACACCCGACTGAACGTTCCCATATTCAGCGCTGAATCCAGAAGTATAAACTTCCACCTGCTCAAGTCCAATGATCAATGGCGCAAAGGCCCGATTATTGAAAAGCGGATTCACAATAGCAGAACCTTCGATCAAATAAAGCGCCTCACCAGATCTGCCACCCCGGAAATGTCCACCGTCCACATCTGCCTGAAGATCGATAATATCGGTGATGTCATTCATACCCGGCAGGCTTACAATTTCGTTTACATCATAATTCTGTTTGGTTGCAGTGAGATCGATTTCCACTGACTCAGGTTTGTAAGCTGTGACAACAACTTCTTCACCTGCCAATACTTGTTGCGCCAGGTAAAAATCAACACGGGTAGTTTTATCAACGAGAACTTTGACCCTGGTCATGGCCTCATGTTTGTAGCCTATATAGGTTGTTCGTACTGTGTAGACTCCAGGCGGGATATTAATAATGAAGTATTCACCATTGAGGTCGGTCGCCGCTCCTATCATGTAGCCTTCTATGCGAACTTCGAGATCATTAATCCACTGGTGGGAGATGATAACATTTGCACCAGCCAGCGCTGCGCCTGTCTCCTTATCGATAACCTTGCCAGCGATTTTCCCGGTCTGCCCTGCGAATAGTATAACTGACAATGAAAAAACGATAATGAGAATGAGTAATAATTGAGTAATTTTTATCTTATCAACCATTACAAAACTCCTTTATTATGAAATGAATTTTTTGAGATTAAAATGTTTGTCAAAAGGGGTAGAGGTGAGAATTTAAATTTAGATGTAAAATTAATCATCTTTTGTGTAAGATTTTTTGTTATAAAATTTGAAATAATTTTGGATAGTGCTTGAACAAAACTACTAAAACTTGTCATTCCGAGCGGAGCGAAGCGGAGTCGAGGAATCTGTATGTCCCGAAAAATTAGTGGGTTAACCAGATTTCTCCCTTCGGTCGAAATGACATAAGCGGGAGTTATCGTTCAGACACTAGATAAACGACACTTCTAAGGTGACGGTCACTTATCGTTTCTTAGAAGAAAATTCTAATATTATCATATATAACATATCATACATCTTTTAAAAACAGAAAAAAAGATAGGCAATAAATACCTATCCTCATTAAAAACTATAATAAATCTCTATCACCTTCTAGTGCTTCCAGCATGGCCCTGGCATCTTTTTCAGCGATTTGCAAATGGGCAGTCATGGCATCAAAGGCGCCCTGCTCGTCCTGATTTTTGATCATTTTATATATCTTCTGATGATAGTTTGGAGCGTTATCGCTGTTGACTTTTTTTAGATGTTTCACAATTAAGGTCTTGATTTTCGGCAGCATACTAAAAAGCGGATCCATAATGAGTGGAATTAAGGGATTTCCACTGGCTTTGGCAATCGTCATATGGAATTCGACATCATACTGTGCCAGCATTGCTGAGTTCTGCTCACGATCCTGAAATAGTTCTAAATTTTTTTCGAACTTTTGCAGATCATCTTCTGTCCGATTTCTGGCAGCGAGTTTGGCTACATGAGGCTCAATCATCTGGCGGACATGGACCAGAGGCATGATATAATTTTTGTCAAATTGCAGCTCCAGGTAAAGGCTCATCGGTTTGCTGGCATGTGTTGAAGAAAAGTTATTGACATACACACCATCTCCTTTTCGCACATCCAATAATCCCCTGGCGCTCAACATTCGCAGCGCTTCTCGCAATGCCGTCCTGCTAACGCCAAACATGACGCACAACTCTTTTTCGCTGGGCAGTTTATTGCCTGGTTCAAGTTTTTTCTGTCGAATCGCATTTTCTATTTTTAATTCGATTTCCTGGCTGAGAGTAAATGGTTTGTCAATTTTTCCGAAGATGTCTTGCACGAAGACCTCGTAGGCTTGTATGATATGTTATGTATTATGTGTGGTAGGAATATAAATAAAAAAATATTAAATGTCAAGAACTTTTTTAAAAAGATGATTTTTATTTATTCATTTTCACAGAAAACGGTATGGCAAAATATGACTGGACTCACTTCGATGGTATAGTCCATTATTCCCCCCATCGGATTGATTTTCTCACTCGTTACCTACGAGAATACAAACGTGTTATTGATAAGGGGGTAGAGGCAGAAGGCTATTTGCTCTGGTCGATTATAGATAATTTTGAGTGGTCATTTGGTTTCAAGCAGCAGTTTGGATTGATTTATGTGGATTACCCGACCCAGGTGCGGATTTTGAAAGATTCGGCGGATTGGTATAAAAAGGTGATTGCTTCGAATGGAGGAGTTCTGGAGTAATAAAGTGTGTTTAAGTTAAATCAGTGCCGGGGGCGGGAATCGAACCCGCATGTTCCGAGGAACGCTGGATTTTGAGTCCAGTGCGTCTACCAGTTTCACCACCCCGGCAATGCTGTTGCATAATATAAAAATATTTTAGTTAAAGTCAAGAAAAAAGTTGTGATTTTTAGAATTAGAAACCAGGTTTTTTCAAGAAATCTGGTTGCTTCCATTCTAATAACTATGGTGTTACTGATTTTTCTCTTGACATTTAAAAATTTATTGCTAAATTATTCCATTGATCCATTATATCAATATTCCATGATTAAAATTAAACATTTATAAGAAAAAAACTTAAATATTTAATTGATTAACAGTGGTGAAGATTGATGGGGCAGCCGAGGTTAGCTCGTGATGTGAAACTTTTTGTTGCAGTTACATTCAATAAAAAACTTGTATACGAGCAGATTAAATCCATCCTGAAAGAGAATTATGGAGAATTCGATACATTATCAGCGATATATGATTTTAGTTATACCCAGTATTATGCAAAAGAGATGGGACTAAATCTTCAGAAGCAATTTTTGGGATTTGAAAAATTGATTCGACCGGAGAGTTTGCCTGATATAAAACTGATCACTAATGAAATTGAGGGACAATTTTCTCAAGAGAACAGTAGACAGGTCAATATTGACCCGGGGTATTTGAGCGCTGCAAAAGTCGTATTAGCAACAACCAAGAATTTTGATCATCGAATTTATTTGGGTAAAGGGATTTATGGCGATGTTCATCTGCGTTACCGGGGAAACAAATTTATTATGAATGAATGGACTTACCCGGATTATCAGGACATGATTGTTATAGATTTTTTTGCTCGATTAAGAAAGAAATATATGAAAGCGTATCGAAAAATGAGTGGTTAGTGGTTGGTAGATATAATATTTTGATAAAGGAAGGAATTTTTGAAAAAAGGTTTTACTTATACGGATGCCGGGGTTGATATTGATGCTGGCGAACAGGGTGTGAAAGCGATATCGAGGTTAGCGAAGTCTACCTTTAGTGAAAATGTGTTGAAAGATATTGGATTGTTCGGGTCTTTTTATCGGCTGAATTGCTCAAAGATGAAAGAGCCGGTTTTGGTTTCAAGTGTCGATGGAGTTGGGACGAAGTTGAAAATAGCCTTTATGACAGGTATTCATGATACGGTTGGCGAGGATCTGGTCAATCATTGTGTGAACGATATTATGACCTCAGGGGCGGAGCCTTTGTTTTTCCTGGATTACCTGGCTTTGTCTAAATTTGATCCTTTGGTCGTCGAGCAGGTTGTTTCTGGAATGACAAGAGGGTGCAAGAATGCAAATTGTGCCCTCATCGGCGGTGAGACTGCTGAAATGCCCGATTTTTACCAGGCCGGGGAATACGATATGTCTGGAACGATTGTCGGGCTCGTTGAGGCTGAAAAAATTATTGATGGATCGAATATAAGCCGGGGAGACGTGTTAGTCGGTTTACCTTCTAATGGTGTGCATACCAACGGATACTCGCTGGTCCGAAAGATTTTTTTTGAGCAGAATCATTTTAAGGTGGATGATTATATTGAAGAATTGAGCTGTACTTTGGGAGAAGAATTGCTTAGAGTCCATCGCAGTTATCGTGATGCGATTTTAGCGTTGAAGGATCAATACTTTTTGCATGGCATGTCCCATATTACCGGCGGGGGAATAGAAGGAAATACCAATCGCATTCTTCCCGATGGTTCACGCTTGAAGGTTGATTGGAGTAGTTGGGAACCGCTGGAAATTTTCTATATGATCCAACAAATTGGACAGGTCCCAGAAAAGGAAATGCGGCGCGTTTTTAACCTGGGAATTGGTTTTATTTTTGTTATTGATAAAAATTTTGTCGATGCAGCTATTGAAGTCTTGAACAGCATTCATCAGGAGCCAATTATTATAGGAGAAATAATTTGAATCAGAAATATAAAGTAACTGTTTTGGGCGCTGGTAGCTGGGGGATCGCGTTAGCACTGGTTTTGGAGCACAATGGTCATGATGTTACGCTCTGGGAATTTCGTCCCGATGCGGCAGAGCAGTTGCGTCAAACACGGGATGCTAAAGAGTTTCTGCCAGGAATAAAAATTCCGACATCGATTCAGGTAAAAAGCGATTTTGAACAAGCCTGTTTCGGGAAAAATTTTCTGGTCGTCGCTGTGCCTTCGCATGTTGTTAGGTCTATAGGGGAGCGACTGAACAAATTGACAATTGAAACGCGCCCGATTCTTGTCAATGTTGCTAAGGGTGTGGAAAACGATACATTGATGCGGATGTCCGAAGTGTTGAAACAGGCGATTAACTGGGCAAATAAAGATAACATTGTGACATTATCGGGACCAAGTCACGCCGAGGAAGTCAGTCGGCGGATTCCGACGGCTATTGTGTCTGCCAGTGTAAATTTGAATGCTGCTGAATTGATCCAGCTGGCATTTATGAATGAATACTTCCGGGTTTATACCAACCAGGATATCATTGGCGTGGAACTTGGCGGTGCGCTGAAAAATATTGTCGCGATTGCAGCCGGAATTTGTGATGGCGCTGGATTTGGAGATAATACTAAAGCTGCGCTTCAGCCTCGAGGATTGGTGGAAATTGTACGATTGGGAACTGCCATGGGCGCAGAGCCGATCACGTTTGCTGGTCTGTCTGGCATGGGCGACCTGATCGTAACCTGTATGAGCCGACACAGTCGTAATCGTTATGTTGGGGAGCAGATCGGCAAAGGCAGAAAGCTTGATGATATTTTGAAAGAAATGGTCATGGTCGCGGAAGGGGTGAAGACAACTCGTTCTGCTTACCAACTAAGCAAAAAATATAACGTCGAAATGCCCATCACATCGCAAGCTTACCAAATTTTGTTTGAAGGGAAAAATGCCCGGGATGCTTTGAAAGAGCTGATGCTGCGGGGACCGAAAGAGGAAAGATGGGGATAGAGTTGGTGAGTGGTTAGTAGTGAGTAGCCATGATTCGTCTTTCACCAGAAGAAAAATGGGAGTGAGTAAATTTAAATTAACATAAAATTTATAAATAATCCAGTTTCAGGATAGGAGTAGCATAATATGAAAAATGAAACTTATGTTGAAGATATTGCAAGATTTGAAGGTCAGGAAGTGACGATTAGTGGCTGGCTATATAACAAACGATCCAGTGGCAAGTTGCATTTTTTATTAGTCAGGGATGGCACCGGTACGATTCAGGCTGTTGTATCCAAAGCTGATGTTGCTGATGAAATATTTGAATTATGCGATGGTTTGCCCCAGGAGTCATCAATTAAAGTGACCGGTAAGGTTGTTGAGGATAAAAGATCACCGATTGGATTTGAGATTCAGGTGAAAAATGTTGAGCTGGTGCATCAAGCAGAGGAATACCCGATTACTCCAAAAGAGCATGGCATCGAATTTCTGATGGATCACCGGCATTTGTGGCTCAGGTCTTCAAAACAACATGCCATTCTTAGGGTGCGTCATGCCGTAATCCGTGCCTGTCGTGATTTTTTTGATGACAATGGATTTGTGTTAGTGGATGCTCCAATTTTTACCCCGGCAGCCTGTGAAGGGACATCCACATTGTTTGAAACAGACTATTTTGGCTCTAAAGCATATTTGACCCAGAGCGGTCAGTTATACATGGAAGCTGCTGCGCAGGCGTTCGGCAAAGTATATTGTTTTGGACCGACTTTTCGAGCTGAAAAATCAAAAACGCGACGGCATTTGACCGAATTTTGGATGATCGAGCCGGAGGTGGCTTATTGTGACTTGGATGGCAATATGGATATAGCGGAAGAA
>CBFDBN010000075.1:0-12239 GCA_965603055.1 uncultured bacterium
ACCTTAAGCGTACACAGGGAATCATGTAGACCGTTTTTAGTACGGATTTGAAATTATAAGCTGTTTGCATTTCTGCTTTCCTTTTTTGATTATAGAAAACATATCGTATTAAAATGAAGATGTTTCATTTTTCATAAAATCTTTGGGCAGAATAAGCGTTTTACGATTGACAATTTCCTCATAATTTTCCATCGTATAACGAACGAATGGAGTAAATTCCTCTGGAGAATGGATTCGGCTAAAGTACATTATATCGGGATTTACGGACCCACCCTGTCCTGAAAAATACTCAGAATTATAATTAATGCCATTGGTACTTCCCTGGGTGGACCAATATCGAATTCCTGTGGTATCACCCCAGAAGTTTGTGATCCAGTTAATAAAAATAACGGAGTGTCCTGAGCCTGTCGTTCTCCAAAATTGAAGATAGTCGCCTTTCTTCACTTTCGAGATATCAGCAATATTATCACCAATACCAAATGATGTCATGGCAACACCGGGGCCATCACCCCATATAGATTGGACAAACCATAAATGAATGAAGTAACGCATATCCGCTGGTGTCATATTATTGATATCTTCCCCTTTCCCAAGGTCACCATTGAGCTGTTGCACGGCAAGGAAGAAATCTTCAAAGGTTAGACCGCAACAATAGCAGCTTTTGCTGCCGTCTGGATTTGATTTTGCTACCCGTTCGCCTTTATAATACAAATCCTGGGTGACGCCGGTATAAGTATCCACCCAGGAATAAGGGTGTGTGCCATCCCTGGGATATTCTTCCAGAATTTCAATCGAATATTCATTGAAATCTATTCCATACGGTTCTCTTATTGTAAGAAAAGTTGAATCAGTGACCAGGATATTTCTATCATCGACAAGTTCAAAATATAATAGTGCTTCAAAAGTTACGGCTGGTATTCCATAAATTCTACCATTTTCACAAATTAAACTCTCAGGGACAGTGCTTTGAAAGTTCAATTCCCCCATACCTTGAATATTTTCCATCTCCACTCGATCATCATAACTGATCCCCACATAACCACGACGCAATTTTGATTGCATTAATCCTAATCTTGGACTCAGGCAGAAATGGACATGAAGATACGAGGTTTTGGCATTATTAATCTCTGAAAATTTCAATAGAATTGATGATCGGTCAATATCTGAATAGGTAATAAAAACCAGGCTATCTTCCGAAAAATACCAGTCAATTGGCACATCTGGTGATGTTATTGTGATTGGCTTTTCAAAGTAAATATCCAATGTATCTGTTGCAGATTCACCGCTCATTAATGAAATTGTGTCAGGGGAAACTCGTGCGAATGGATACACATGCACCTTGATATCATCCAGTTTTAATTCTGGCGGTATTGGGTTCATTTCATAAACAACAGTTGTATCTTGAATATCTCTATCATTAATTTTGAGTTCAAGAATATCGAAAATTGATGTTTTTGATAGAGTTGAATGGTTGATTACCGAACGTTGATTTGAAAAATAAATAGGCATATCCAAAAAACACATCTTTTTAATTTCGGTACGTCCATCAAATTGGATACGATAAAAATAAGTACCCTTACTACACAAATGACCTGTTTCATTTTTTCCATCCCATATTAAAGAGTGAAATCCTTTGGGTTGGTATGCATTAATCAAAGTTCTGACTCTTTGTCCCAATATATTAAAGACTTCAAGAGAAACAGGTCCATCTTTATCCAATGCATAAGAAATCGTTGTTGTCGGATTGAACGGATTGGGATAATTTTGATGAAGTTGGTATTGTTTAACGGATGCATTATTTTCTGAAATTACAGTTGAAACACTGAATTGAAATTTACCCATCTCATCAGTATAACTGTCTCCCATTAATTGACTGTTTAAATATAATGCAACTCTAACATGATCTAATTTCTCAATAGTACCTCGCCCATTTATTAACTGTCCATTAACAGATTTTAATTGAGCTGTTACAGTATTTGAAATGACGGGTATTATTATAGTGAATAGAATAACCAATTTTTTCATCATTGCCTCTTCTTATGACCCACACAAGTCGAAATTTAAACGATCTGAAATATATTAACAATTACAAAAAGGCAGTGTCCGTGATTAGTTGTCAGATATTTGATGCGATGCTTGTAACTCGTTTAATTTCAAACAAATAACAACCAATTTTATCTTGTGCAGCATAACTTCAAAAAAAATAAACCAATAACAAGCTACTAGCAATCATGAGGGGACACTACCCAAAAACAAAGCGGTAAAAAAATTGCACTCAAAAACTGACATTACTTCGGTTTTTCATTAAATAATAAAATAAAATTAATGAGCACCCTATTGGTGTAAATTGAGAGTAAGATTTTTTAATTGATATTGATCAATTATGCAAATTTTAAACGATAAATCAACAAATACCACTTACTACTCACCAATCACCACTAACCACTATATGCTTTGTCTTGCTTCAAGATTTCCAACAACGGTCTCTTGTACTTATTCTTTGCTGAAACAGCATTGGTCAATGTTTGAATCGATCTGACGATCCGTCCACGTCTGCCGATAACGCTTCCGATGTCATTTCGTTCCACTTTTAATTCGTAGACCACGGTTTTTTCACCGACAATTTCAGATATGACCACTTCCTCTGGCTTGTCCACCAGGTGCTTCACGATGTACTCGATAAATTCTTTCATCTCAGTCCTGCCTCCTCTCGTGAATGATATTTTAGTTATTTGTCAGAAGTTAGCTATCATCAACACTGAAAGCTGGAAAGTGATTTGATGTATGGTATCCATTAGCTTTGTTACAAAATAAAATACCAACTTTTTTTATTATATTCAAGATTTTTTTATATTTTGACGTAACCGCTCAGATATGAATTGTACGCACATAACCTTGCGAAGGTTCGGAACCTTTGCAAGGATTAATCGGTTATAATCCGAATAACAATTCGCTCCATGTATATTTAAAATTATAAGTTAGGCCAGGATGATTAATTCTGTAGAAAATAAAAAAGCCGAACCTTTTAATTTTAAAAGGGTCGGCTCTTGAGGAGATTGATAATAAGGATAAACTTAAATTGTTAAGTTTTGTTAAAAAATAAACTAATTTCGGATATATTAATGTGATCAGAATCACAAAAGCTAAATAAAAATTCATAGTAACAATTTCTTTATTGTATTCTTTACAGCAATCCGAAATTCCGCAACTGTTCATCAACTCTCTTGACTTTTGAAAAAAGAATTTGTATCTTCTGTTACAGATTTGTTTTAAATTAACCTTTGTAAAGGAAGTAGAATGAAATTAAAGCAAATCTTCATGATTGCTTTTCTTTTCGATTGTTGTCTACTCTTACCTTGTTCAATTGCTAGCCAGAGTTTTACCAACGTTGATAGCCTGCTTGCCCGGGGAGATTCGTTGTTAGCGCAGAAAAAGCTGCAGGAAGCCGGGGAAACTTTCAAAGCTGCTTTAAAAATAGACCGGAATTTGATTCACGCTTATGCTGGGCTGGGTAAGATCGCTATTGCGAACGAGAAATGGGCAGATGCCGGCGACGAATTTGGTAAAATTCTTGATCGAGACCCGAAAAATATTGAAGCCAATTTTTTTAAAGGTATTTGCTACCGTGAAACCGGGAAATTCAAAGCACTGCTGCTCCGTAAAATAGATTGGAATAAATCGAAAAAACACTTTATCAGGGTGCTTGACCGGGATTCACTTTTTAATGATGTGGTTTATCAATTTGCGCTTTTGAAACGATATCAAGAAAACTACAAAGAGGCGATTCAACTGGGGCATGCCCAAATTCGGCTGAGACCGGGGCTGATTGAGCCACAGGTGAAATTGTTTCGCTTTTATCGCTATTTTGTAACGCACACCAAAAAAGATGAAGCCGTTAATTGGTTGAAACAGCAGCCCTGGGATCACGCCAGGTGGGGTATTGCTGAAAAACTTCGGCGTGAGGGGGAGCTGACCAAAGCTGATTCGGTGTTGCTTGATTTAGTAAATCAGCCAATGACGATGTCATTCCAGCCAGCTTACCTGACACTAACAAGAATTTATTATGAGCAAAATCTGCAGGATAAAGCCGAAGATTATTTTTGGCGGGCGATTGATGAAATACAAAATGATATTGACGCCAACCTGGTATTCGAAGATATGAAATATATTTTGACTGACCAGGAACTGGCAAGCTATCAATCTTTAGGCTCGATTAAAGAAAAGATGATTTTTTTTAAAACATTATGGGTCAGTCGTGATCCCACACCAGCGGCATCTACAAATTATCGATTGGCTGAGCATTATCGCCGGTTAATCTATGCTGAGAAACACTATGAATTTGACGGCTTTCGAACCTGGTTCAATAATCCTGACAAATCAGGCTATCTCGATTTTACTCAAACGTACAACCTGAACCAGGAATTTAATGACATGGGACTGATCTATATTCGTCATGGCCAGTATGATGATTGGGCGATTACTGCGGGGGATGATATTCCTTCCAATCAATCGTGGATTTATTATGAGACGCAATCAACTCCCAAACTGGTTTTTCATTTTCTTTTAGAAAATACGGCTGGCTATTGGCGTTTTACACCGATCATAACTAATCCGCGGATGCTGGAAGATCGATTGCAGTTTGGGAATATTTATTATCGACTGTTGAGAGCAAGTGCATTGGAGCAGCTTGCTTTTGGAGAGGAGATGGCAAGAGAAAGTCGCGAATCTGTTTCAACCGGTCTATCAACCGATCGACACACCTGGGAGAAGAAGATCAAGCCGCTGGAGACACCTTTTTCAATGAACACATTCCGGGGCGAGAGAGGTAAAACAGTTCTTGAAATTTACAATGCGTTCTCATTATCGCTTCTGGCAAAGGAAATCAAGGGTGAGCGTATTGAAATCGAAAAGGGAATCGCCATTCACAACCAGGAGTGGCATGAAGTTGAAAACCACCATGAAAAAATGTTGGTACCGTTAAACAAAGGAGAGTGGTTTATTGATTTATATCGTTTTGAAGTTCCGCCTGATTCTTATCATATCGCATTTTATCTCCGTCCCCAGGAGACAGATTTTTTAGGCGGCTGGAAATTTGAGAAACAAATTCCCAATTATTCATCTCCACAGCTTTTAATCAGCGATATTCAACTGGCAACAAAAATAGAACCTGCCAAAAAGCCGGGTAAATTCGAAAAGAATGGATTGTTAGTGATTCCGAATCCAACCAGACTTTTTGAGTTAAACAACCCGGTTTACATCTATTTTGAAATTTATCATCTTATACCGAATTTAATTGGTAATACATCTTTCATTATCGAATACACAATGACACTGCTGGAACGAAAAAAGAAAGGCCTGCTGGGTCTATTCGGTAGCAGGGGTAAATCATCGATCAGTACCCAGGTCGAGCGACAGGGTAACGGAGAGCGATCGGTGGAATACCTGGCGATCGATGTGAGTCAATTGAAAGCTGGTGAGTATGAATTGATAGTGAAAGTGATCGATCGCCATAATGAAAAGACTGCTGTTCAGCAGCGGAAGATTGCTCTGAAGTGACGTAGGGCGTAAGGTGTAGCGCGTGGGGCGTTGACTTAGCTCCTCGCGCCCTACGCCCCACGCCCAACGGATATCTACTTGGGATTATCATTTACCAGTTCTTTCGCTTCCCGCCATATTTTCGATGCCCAATTACCGGTATATTTGGTCAATAATTCTTGTGCTTCTGCTGGATCATTTTCAAAAATTTTCAATGCTTCTGCTTCAAAAGATTCCTGGCTTTTTAATGCCTCATTTTCGATTGGTTCCCATTTCTCCCGCACTTTGAGAATCCCGATACCATAATTTTCATCCACTTTTTCCGCCAGGTTAACGAAAGCCCAGAAGGCGTGTTTATCGCTTCTTTCATGGATGTTTTGGGGTGGGTCGAAATGTTGATTCAATGCGGTTCCAAAATTTCCGTAGGCGTAATCATCGGGCATTTTGTTGATGCCCAGGTACCAGGGAATGAATGCCTGGGAATCGGGGCGATGCTGTGCCAGCCAGATGACGACTCCGATTTCAACTGGCAGCCAATTTCGCAACTGTGCCACAAAACCATATTGTGTGGACCTGGCACAAATAGTGGAGCGATTCATTTTGTATGGCGTCCCCAATTTGTAGCCTTCAGTTTTATCCAACTCGGTTCCCACGTAATGATCTCGCAGCACTGTCATTAAATCCTGAGCCGAAACCTTTTGTTTTGGGCTAAAGGCATACGGCAATTCTTCTTCCAAACCATAACTTTTTTCTGCTAACAGGTTAACACCGCGCCACATTCGGTGAATATTCCCGGGATGTTTCAAATTTTTTGGACTGGAATAGGATATTGCAAAATGAAAATCGCCATCTCTCACCGGGTCGTACCAGCCCCTTTCAATGGCATAATCGATAAGATCAGGCGAGCCTAAAAAATTATTGGTGTCGGCTAAATCCACCTTGCCAATGGTATAATAATTGGGGATAACCGCCACCATATCACCCGGGACACGTTGCGCCACCCAGTGCTTGCCATACACAGCGGAAAGCATCCAGCCTTCATTGGGATCGGCGATAATGTAAGTTCTCCCCGATGATTTATATCCAAACTCGCTGAGCAATTTACCAGCAATCTTCACTCCCTGTTTGGCTGTTTTCGCCCGTTCTGCTACCAGTCGACGCAGCCAGTAGCCGATGCCGCCATCCGTCAACTGCGGTTTATCCTCCCGAGATGCACAGGCATCCGACGAGATAACAACTCCCCATTCGTTCATATAGCTATCCGAAAAGTGCATCCCCGGCATCTCGAACCAGAGAAAGCTGAAAGTTTCACTCACTTGCGGAATGACGGCGCCGCTGGAAAGCGTAATGGTTTCCCCTGGTTCGTATTTGATTCGCGGCACTTTGTAATAATTCACCAACTGGGGTCCGCCATCGTCCTCATTATGAGCAAACAAAACCGAGCCATCAGAGGAAGCATTTTTACCAACCAGGATCGAAAAACAGTCAAAATTGCTTTCAAAATCTTTTTGAGCTAAACAGTTGCTCGAGCTTATTAAACAATAGAGAATCAGGATAATGGTAATGAAAATGAGGCGAGATGGTTTCATGTAGTTTTCCTTTCACTTTTTTTTGATTCACTGCATCGGAATTCCAAAGTTTATGTAAAAAAATAATATAAAAAACTTACAAGGAGCAGCGGAGTTGTCGGAGGTTTGCAGAGAATTTTTTAGTGAGTGTAAAACTCCATTTAGACTCGGCTCACTCCGCTCCTTTTTGCAGGTGAATTACTTCATCAGTCCACAATAGTAAAACATAACAAAAGAAAATGAAAAGATCAATTAATTTTTTTCAATTTTGAGATAATAAGCTATAAATCACTTGACATTTAATAAAAATATGCTAAAATAATAGATACAAAAAAATGAAAGGAAACTAGCATTATGAATTTTGTTGGTGTCGACGGCTGTCCTAAAGGATGGTTTGCGGTTTCGATCCATGAAAATGATCATTACGAGATTAATATTTTCGATCATATCGAAACACTCTGGCAGGAATTTAAAAAATCAGCTTTAATTTTGGTTGACATCCCCATTGGGTTGCCCCATTGGAGAAGTCGGCTTTGTGATGTCGAGGCGAGGAAACTACTGGGCAAAAGAGGCTCCAGTGTATTTCCAGCGCCATCACGCGAGGCGATTCAGCAACCGGATTATGAAAATGCCTGCAAAGTGAACCAAAAAATTTTGGGAAAAAAGCTATCGCTCCAGACATGGAGTATTTGCCCAAAAATCAAACAGGTGGATGATGTGATGAACAGGAATGAACAAGCTCGAAAACATATCCGAGAATCGCACCCTGAAATTTGCTTTTGGGCACTGGCTGGTGGTCGCGTCATGATTAATAATAAAAAAACTGAAGCGGGATTTGAAGAACGCCTCACCCTGCTTAAAAATGTCAATATGAATACCGAACAGGTCGTTAACGAAGCCATGCAAACATTCAGACGCAAAGATGTTGCCAGAGATGACATCCTGGATGCGCTTTCCCTGGCAATTACGGCAGCATCACCATCAGAAACGATAATGACAATTCCAGAAAATCCTGAACTGGATGTGAAGGGTTTACCAATGGAAATTGTTTATACGAATCATTGATTGTAGGATAAATTGGCAATTTGTCCCCCGGTTGCAATGATTATTATGATTAAGCTTGAAAGAGACGAAGATTATGAATAATTCCCAGAATAACTGGCATACAAAATCGATTGAACAAGTTCTGCAACTATTAAGTACCGATGCCACAAACGGCCTCAGCAGTGAGGAAGCATCCAATCGATTAAGAAAATATGGCACCAACGAGCTGACCGAACGGGGTAGAAAAAAGCCCTTTATAATTTTGATAGAGCAATTCAAGAGCACCCTGATATTTATTCTGATTGCTGCGGCGATCATTTCAGGATTCCTTGGAAAACCGGTTGAGACAGTTGCTATTTTATTGATTGTTTTTTTGTTTGCAATACTCAGCTTTGTCCAGGAATATCGTGCTGAAAAAGCTATGGTGGCTTTGAAACGATTAATTGTTCCCCTGGTTAAAGTGCACCGAAATGAAACATTGGTGGAAATTTCAGCCAGGGAGTTGGTGCCAGGCGATATTATCGTGCTGGAAACCGGGAATATAATCCCGGCAGATGTCCGATTGATTGAGAGTGTTAATCTAAGGATTCAAGAATCTACGCTGACTGGTGAATCTGAACCAATTGATAAAGAAGTGGCAGCAATCGACACCGCGAATATACCAATTGGCGACCGAAACAATATGGGATATATGGGAACCATTGTCACTTATGGACATGGAAAAGCGGTCGTGGTTGAAACCGGTATGCGAACCGAGCTGGGGAAAATTGCGACTTTGATCCAGCAAGTGAAGTCAGAGATGACACCGCTTCAACGCCGGTTAAACCAGGTTGGCGGAATAATGGCGCTGCTTGGCATCTCGGTCGCTGGCCTGGTGATGATGATTGGCTTGCTTCACGGTCAATCATTAAGCGATATGTTCCTCACGGCGGTGAGTGTTGCCGTTGCAGTAGTCCCGGAGGGATTGCCGGCAGTGGTGACGGTCACCCTGGCAATGGGAGCCCAGCGAATGCTTCGTCGGAAATCTTTAATCCGCCGATTACCTGCTGTTGAAACGTTGGGTTCAGTAACCGTGATCTGTTCCGATAAAACCGGTACACTTACTGAGAATCGCATGTCAGTAATGCTCATCGATGTTGCCGGTCAATTTATTGAATTATCTGATATCATCAAGCGACATCCTGCGCCAATTCTCGATATGCAGCAGCAAGCTTGTGGTAGAAATTTATTTGAGAATAAGCCGAAATCGATATGTATGGTAATGGTCGGTGGTGCGCTTTGTAATGATGCCTGGCTCAAATCCGATCCCAAAACCGGGCGTCCCCAACTGATCGGCGATCCCACTGAAGGCGCGCTGTTGGTCGCTGCTTCTTATGCTGATGTTTACAAATATAAATTAATTGAAATTTTACCCCGTGTTGCTGAATTACCTTTTGATTCCACCCGAAAGCGGATGACCACAGTACATCAACTCCCCGGCGATCCGGGTCAAATTCCACCACCGATCGAATTTATGCGAACCGATGATTCCCCCTTTATATCCATAACCAAAGGAGCTGTTGATAGTCTGCTTGAAGTGTCAAGCCATGTCTGGGTCAATGATGAACCGATTTTATTGGATGATTATTGGCGAAAACGGGTTCAATTGGCAAATGATCAAATGGCGCAAAAGGGAATGCGGGTATTGGGACTGGCTATTCGCTGGCTGGATTCGGTTCCATCAAAAAAACAGTTGAATCGACTGGAACAGGATTTGATCATTGTCGGCTTAATTGGCATGATCGATCCGCCAAGACCTGAAGTTAAACAAGCCGTGAAGACCTGCAAGCGGGCAGGGATTCGTCCAGTCATGATCACAGGTGATCATCCGTTAACGGCTCGATTTATCGCCAATGAACTGGGAATCTCAGACAATGGCAAGGTGATCACCGGCCAGGACTTGAATGCCATGTCTGAACCAGACCTGGATATTGCGGTTCAAGAAGTATCGATTTTCGCCCGTGTTTCGCCTGAGCATAAGTTAAAAATCGTTCAAGCCTTGCAACGCCAGGGACAAATTGTTGCCATGACCGGTGATGGAGTGAACGATTCACCGGCACTCAAGAAAGCTGACATCGGGGTTGCGATGGGCGTCAGCGGAACCGATGTGGCTAAAGAAGCCTCGGCAATGGTTTTATTGGATGATAATTTTGCAACGATCGTTTCAGCCGTAGAGGAAGGGCGTGTAATTTATGACAACATCAGACGTTTTGTCAAATTTTCCATTGCCGGAAACCTGGGCAAGGTTCTGGTTATGCTACTGATGCCGCTAATTGGGCCGGCTATTGCGCTGTTGCCCTTGCAATTACTGTGGTTGAATTTATTAACCGATGGATTGCTGGGACTGGGACTTGGCTTAGAACCGGCCGAAAAGAATACCATGCGACGTCCTCCCCGGGATCCAAAAGCTCACTTTTTCAGTGAAGGATTGGGATTACATGTTCTCTGGGTTGGTGTTCTCATTGGAATCATTGCACTGGCAGTGGGATATTTTTATTACGATGCCAGCAATCCTTTTAATAGAAAATGGCAAACAATGATTTTTACTGTTCTCGCGTTTTTGCAGGTTGGGCAGGCGTTGGGAACCCGGGCAATCTACAAAACAAATTTTTCATTTGATATTCGAAACAATCCGACAATGTGGATTATGATTTTTATGGTTTTCGCTTTGCAGGTTGGAGTTCTGTATTTGCCTCGGCTGGTTCAATTTTTTGAGGTGACATCGTTGCGTTTTGTAGACCTTATGCTATGTTTCGCATTAATCAGCCTGGTTTATGTACCAGTAAAACTGGAAAAATTGATAAAAAAGGAAAAAGCAATTTAAGAAAATAGCCTCACAAATTGGAGATGCGCCATTATTTTTGGAGCATCGTCTAAAGAACTAATTCCTTTACAAGGAGAAACGGAGAAACAGAGTTTAAGCGGAGTTTTAAAATCGCCCAAAAAGCTCCAAGAAAATCTCCGCTAATTCCGTTATTCCTTGTAAGCTTTTCTATTTTATTTGTAGCACAAATCATAAAATTCTGACATAAAAATATCGAGGGAGATTTTATTGATGAGAAGTTATGAAATCAAAAAATATTTCTATTTGATTCTATTCTATTTATTATTTTTGACAGTAACAAATTTTGCGCAGGATATTGGGCCCCAAAATGGCTCTTTAATCATCGCTGGCGGCGCGGTTAGCGACCAGGAAATCATTGAACGGTTCGTCGACCTGGCTGGTGGTCCCGATGCACCAATAATCATCATCCCGACAGCCGGTGGGCGGAAAGAATACGATCAATTCTGGCGGGGAAAAAGGCAGTTTCATAAGGCAGGTGCAACAAATATCACCATTTTGCATACAAAGGATCAAAAAGTGGCAAATGCCGATTCTTTCGTTAACGCCCTGAAAAACGCCCGGGGCGTTTGGTTTTCCGGTGGCAGGCAATGGCGATTGGCAGATGCTTATCTCAATACCCGGGTCCATGAAGAATTATGGAATTTGCTGGACCGGGGTGGCGTTATTGGCGGGTCCTCGGCCGGCGCAACCATCCAGGGATCATACCTGGCAAGGGGCGATACCAAAACCAACACCATTATGATGGGAGACCACGAGCAGGGTCTGGCATTCCTCAAAAATGTCGCTATCGATCAGCATCTGCTCAAGCGAAACCGTCATTTTGATTTAATAGAGATTATCGAAAAACACCCTCATTTATTGGGAATCGGGATTGATGAAAACACTGCCATCGTCGTTCAGGGCGATCGGTTTGAAGTGATCGGACAGAGTTATGTGGCTATTTACGATTCAAAAAGTACACTTGATTCTGGTGGAAAATTTTATTTTCTGGCGCCGGGGGATCGATTTAATCTCAAAACCAGAGAAGCATTTCGTCCTTCCAGAACTGAAAATCCTTTAGAGCGGGTGATTAAGAAAGAATGGGGGAAGGATTAGTAATTTGATAATGAAAGAATAAGACAAACAGCGGATTAGATAACAAAGGAAATAGGAATGGAAAGGCAAATATGGAAACGACAATAGTAAAACATTATACTTACCAGGAACGA
>CBFDBN010000076.1:0-12210 GCA_965603055.1 uncultured bacterium
AAAAGGAAGCGAAAGAACTGCTTAACAATGCTCAAGAATTTGTCCAATGGGCACAAAATTGGTTGACAGAAAGAAAATATTTAAGAGATAACTCGACCCAGTTAAAAAGGGATTAGATGATTACTTATTTTGTAAATTTTTAATTGCTTGTTGAAGACTATTTGTTTTTTGAAATTTGAAATTTTTAAACCTTAATAAGTATAAGATATTGTCCCTATCTTCATCCCAGCTTTGGTCAAACTACCCGTCCCTTTCAGCTTTACCAGCCCAAAATCCATCACCTTGACCTGCCCTTTGGGCGTCACCATGATATTTTCAGATTTGATATCCCGATGGATAATATCGTTCTCGTGGGCTTCCTGCAAGGCTTCAGCGACCTGCGCCGCAATGCTCATCACCTATTGAATAATAATCATAATACTTTTAAAAATCAAGTGTTTTGTGATTCGATTGTAATGTCGTTTTAAAAAGATGAAATTTTGTGGGACTTGATAGAATGGAATTTTGAGAGTGACGAAAAAATCATTTAGTTAAAAGTCTATTCCAGTAAACATAGCATCGGTAAGTAAAATATCTCCCGCTACACTTCAAAATTAACAGGTAATATTACCATAATCTTCTACCAGGCTCCAAGATTTAATTAGCTTCTGCCGGCTATCACTGATTATATTTGCAATGCGGCTGGTGGAAATTCCAAAGTTGAAATATGAGGCAATTTCTTTTGGCGAAAAACCATTGTAGATATGAAGCTGATAGATAAACCGGTTTCGTTTTTTATCTCTACCGGTTAAAATTTTTTTCAAGCAGTAGTCGATTTCTTCCTTGAGTATTTTTAATTTAAATTCCTGTTCAGGATCAAAAAGGATTGTTTTGTATTTGCTACTATTATAAATTTCTCCTTTCTCACCAGTTACCCGGGTAGAATCATCAAGCAGTCTATCGATGGGGGGGCGCTTTTTCGCTTGCATTTTATTGATATAGTTTCTAACTTCATTTCTGGCAATGATCTTTAGGTAGGAATAGATTGAATTTTCTGACTCACCTCTAAATTTTTTCAACGCTTTACACTCGTTTTGCAATAACTTTAAATAAACCTCTTGCACCAAATCTTTAACTGTCTCGTCAAATTGAAAACAATTTTTGTGGAGATCACTGTCCTGGCATTCCTGGATAATGGTATTATAGACAAGATTTTCATAACGGGATAAAAATTCTAACCACGCTTTTTTATTTTTCTTGTCATTGGCACAATGTTTTACTAATTCTGTATTGTTCATTTTGTTCTATTTATTGGTTAAAAGCATTCAACCTGATAGTTTTTATTAACCAGCGAATCTAAATAAAAATAACAATTCATGCGATAAAGTAAATAGAGAACTGTACTCATTTCTATATGAGTACTTGTACTCATTTTGTGATGAAACCTTTAATGTGTACAAAATCTCACAATGTATCATTTAATTTAAATGAAACATTTATTGGTCACCGTCATCCTATTCTATTGAAAGTATAACTTTGAGTAAAAAATATAAAAAAACTTAATCGGCGTAATCGCTCAGATATGGGTTGCAAGCACATACCCTTCCGAAGGTTCTGAACCTTCGGAAGGATTCTTTCTAACGGATAACTAAAGGATTACGAATCAGCAGACTCTCCCGACCGTACAGCACGAACAAACAGGTTGGCGTCAAGCGGGGAAACATTGCAGCGACCGAACAGAAAATGAACCGCCCACACCTGGGACTCGTCCTTTACCTGGTCGGCGGTCCACATCCAGGTCTGTTTATTATCAAATACCGGGTCGATAAATAAAAAAGCATTCTTCTGGTTGGATTCCAGTAAGCTCATTGCCTCTTCCAGTGTCGGTAATCGCCAATCTTCGAAACCAGCGTGTGCCCTTTGATTAAGATATAATAGCCATTCTTCAGTTTTTTTAAAAATCATCTCCTTTTCGGATCCGCCCTGTTGCCAGACCAAATTTGTTTTCTCATCGACAATTACCTTACTTTCTTTAACAGTTAACTCCTTGTATTGATGACTGAATCCCATGCCTGCTGGATTGAGATATTTATCAAAAAAATCGTGTTGCATTATCGTATTATTGACATCGGTTTGAGTTAGCGTGGCTGGTATGGTTCTCAAAGAGAACGACCGGGGGCTTACAATATGCAGTATTTTTTTTAAGCCGTTGCGATATTCGCTTTCCGGGAATAAATCTATACAATAAATATCGCTTGTTTTTAACGATGGCTCACATTCATCAAGTCTAATGGTAATTAAATGAATTTCTGTTTCGAAATTCTGTTCGAGAATTTCAAGGACACTTTTTATCTCTTTTTGTAAACCTCCATTTCCAGTTATGGAATAAGATGAGAGTAATGCCAGGCAGTAGCTGCTTTGTTTTATTACATCTTCAATAGCAACTTGCCACTTCTGCCCGGGTAAAACATTGTCATAATCAATCCAAACATCTAATCCATAGCGCTTAAGATCCTGACAAATCCTTTTCGCGATGCCGATATCTTCATGTGCATAGCTGATAAATAATTTTGGATTGTGTTTAGTCATTTTTTTAAGTATTTTTTTTTTAATAATACTTATTCAAAAGACCGGCGAATCATTTAAACTTTTAACAGTTATCATTAATATATTCTCATGAAATTTATAAATTTTAAAATTAAAAAACAAGATAAAAAATCGTAAATAATTTCACGATCAAAAAAACAAGTTGGTCTTCAATATTGTTGATTCACTTAATAATGAATAAAGAATAACAATCTCATTGAGTTTTATTTTAATAATCAAAAAAAAACTTGACATTTTGGTTTTTATTGATATATTTAAGAAAACAATAAAATATCAATAAAATTCTTTATTATTTTACACAAAAAAATATCAAAAAAACCATTGTTTAAAGTTAATATATTAAATACAAATTTAAAGCCAACTCATAATTGCCTTAAGGTTAAGAAGGGTTTAGTTCTCCTTTTCGCTTATGTGAGTCGGCTAATTTATTAGGTAATAATTAATTAGGGAGGGTGCATAGTATGAGTGTAAAATTCTCAGATAGCCCGGCTGCAACCGCTCACGATGAATCAATCATTGGAAGCAGCCCGGAATCGAAAAGGCTTAGAAGAGCAGCGAGAAAAGTAGCAGAAGTCGATAGTAATGTTTTTATGTTTGGCGAAACTGGATCAGGTAAAGAGTTAGTTGCTCGCCATATTCATCTGCAAAGTCCTCGCCGCAATCGAGCCTTTATTGAAATTAACTGTTCAGCGTTGGGAAAAACGATTGAGAAAAAAGAGCTTTATGGTGAGGAATTGGAGAAAGACCAGGCAGTGATGCGAAATATTGGCTTATTAGAAAAAGCCAATAAAGGTATCCTGTTCCTGGATAATATTGGAGATATGAATCCAGAATATCAAGATGAATTCCTCCGTATTATTCGAGATAGAAAATTTAATCGAGTTGGCGGAAGTGAAAATATTGAGCTGGATTTGCGCATCATTGCAACCTCTAATCATGATCTTGCATTCGATCTTGAAAGTGGTAAATTTCAAAAAGAGTTGTATTACTTATTAAATACGCTTACATTAGTTATTCCACCTTTGCGAGAAAGGAAACAAGACATTCCAGAATTATTTTCACACTTTCTCAAAAAATATTGTGAGCAGGAAGGACGAGAAGAGCCTGCCGTCCAATCCGAAATATTTGAATCGATCTTAGAATATGACTGGAAAGGTAATATTCGGGAACTGGAAAGCACAGTGCAAAATTTAATCCTGATGTCACCCGAAGGTGAGCTATCGGCTGAATTTTTGCCATTTAAAATTAAGAAACATCCGCTGGATTTCCTGGAGCCAACAAATCTTAAAGGGACGATGTCTGATATTGAGACTTTCATCATCAAAAAGGCGTTAAAAAAAGTTGGCGGTAACCAGGTGAAGGCTGCGAAATTGTTGGGACTTCCCGAACCAACATTGCGGTTTAAAATGAAGAAACATTCAATTTCTAAATACGATTGAAGTTGCTCACATAATGAATAGGCGATCAATTCTATTTATTGATGACCTTGTTGAAAAACTACCCTTGCGAAGGTTTTAGATAAATCATATTTCTCTATATTGACAATAATCTACAACATATAATTTTATAAGAAACCTTCGCAAGGGTAAATTGCATTAAATCAACAGAGTCATTGATTGATCGCCTATTTTAGCTAATAAAAACCTATTGCAGTGTAACCGTGCCAATATCATTATCCTGCCCAACAACCACACTCACATCATTTAAGACCACAGATTTTCCAGTCGTATCCTCAATCGCGACGGTGTAGCTGTCCTCCGGCAAAAAAGATAACATAAAATATCCACTCAATGTGTCCACCGTTGTAGCAGTTGTCGTATCCGCACCCAGGATGGCGTAGGCAGTGGGTACATCACCAGGATTGGTTACTGTTCCAGAAATTGAGCCAGAAACAGCTTTAGAAATGACCCGAATATGCGGCTTCAATTTATATCCCTTTGGGCTCTTCTTCGGACCGGTCGTGATAATGGATTTATTCACATCAAAATCCAAAACAAGCTCATAAGCAGAGCCGGGATCAACCGTGAAATGAAATCCCAATTTTAAGCCAGTCTGTGCGCCACTGGGGACATCCAGCGGAAAAGTTTGATTCTGGATTACAATTTCAGCCGATTCAATAATTAATCGTACCTGGGTGTAATGCCCGGCTGGAATTTCATCCTGCCCCAGAATCATTGATCTACCATTGGTCCAATCCAGCAGGTTAACGGTAGAATCAGATTTAAGTTTAATGGTCACCCAGTCAGAGTCAATATGAGCGCTGATTTCTGAAAAAGTGATATTCACCGCATCAAAAATGGCTGGCGCATCTGTTAAATGTACGATGAGGTATCCACTCTCTTGCGATGGCTCAGTTGCCTCTTTATCACAACTGGAAAAAATAGCCATAAATAAGCTTAAGCCAAAAATCAGAGTAGTGAGGTATCGCATTTTTTTTCTCCTTATTATTTTGTCGATGCCTGAAATCTTACCTTTTTTATTTAACCATTTCAAAGACAGCCGAACATTCACAATTAACAATTGACAATTAAGTTTTAATCCTGACTTCGCTCGGAATGACAAGTTTTGTTTTTTTTTCGTTTAGGCAATTAGAAGAAATCCTTTCAAAGGTTCGCAACCTTTGAAAGGTTTTTTATCGAAAGCTATTTGATTACTGCCACCTTTGTCATTGCCCGGTCCCCATAACCGGTTTCAATTCTGGCAATATATACTCCATTTAGTACTGTATATCCCTTTAAATTTTTCCCATTCCAGGTGATATCTCCCTTTTGATGCAAACCTTTTTTCCCCTGGGGCTGGTTTCTGGAAAAGGAACACTTCCACACCAGTTCTCCCAGTAAGGTATATATTTTGAGATCAATATCCGTATCAAATGGCAAATAATAGATGAAATGTGTTTGTGTTCTGGAAGGATTACCAAATGGATTGGGATAATTACAAAATGAGCCTTTAAGATCATCCCGTGTAATTTCCGGTAAACGAGAACAGACATTCAGGTTTTTCGTTGGGATTCTCTGTTCATTTACAATTTGTACATCAAATCGGGAGAAAATATTAATGTATGACGTATCTTTCAGATTGATCCTGAATTGTTGAGTTAAATTCTCTGGAAAATCGGCTTCCACTGTTAATTTCGCCATATCCTGAGCATCAAGAAAAATTGGATTGGTGAATGATACTTCAATGGGATTTTGAGAAAAGGAGCTGGCTTCTCCTAAAATTACTTCATTATTTTTTATTCGAAAACCTGACATGACCGATAATGGCGTAATTAAAAAATTGTTTTTATCTTCTACATCAAATTCTAATCCGTTTATCCTGATGGGAAAGCCTTTTTCCGGGGATAGGTTCGCCAGTTCAATTCCCATTAGTGTACCGGTAGTATTCGGTGCAATCGCATCGTCTGCCATCCCGGGAATCGATCTTATCATTAATTCCAATAGTGTAATTCCTGGCGTCGTAAATAACTGTACATCATACGACTTATTTTCCTCACGCATAAATGCAGTCGTATCAGTATTTTCATCAAAAGGAACCTGGTTTATCTTAATTTTAATCGGTTTTATCGGCATGGCAAGTTGCTGGGCAGCGCGAATCGTCCATACTACAGAATCACTGCCAACTGGCAAGATAGAATCACCGAGAACAGTAAATTTTTCTTGTTCCTGAATTTGGATTTTTAATAATTTTTCACCATAAGTTTCTGCCTTTCCCAGGTTAATAATATCGCCTTTAATCTGAAATATTGAGTCAGGAGAAATCTGTCCCTGTAACGCCTCGGGTGGATGGATGATTTCAGCATGAACTTTTAAATTGGCTTTGTCCACTGTTAGAACCGATAGCGAAGAGTCTGGAACACTATAAACAACCCGGTCATCATTTTCCACATTTCCCCAGGCACTTACAACTATCTTTTGAAGGATATAATCAGCGAGTGTTGGCGCCTGAATGTTCCAATTGGTAGTGGTATCGTCTGCTAATAACTGTATTTGATGATCACAACTATAACCGGCCGGGAGCTCAACCTGGGCAAATACATCTTTAACTTTCTGCTTTTTTATTCGTGCCGCTAGGTTAAACCATTGTTCAGTTGAAAGCGTATCATCTCCTGCTCCAGCCGGTGCATTAATCGATACATCAGAAATTTCGACATAAGTTGCCAGGGTTTCGACGATTAAAAACACCGAATCGGGTTCAACCATTGCATATTCATGTGGGTTGTTTTTATCACGAGGTCGTTGCTTGATAAACACAATGATCGAATAAGACTCTGAGGGAAGCCCTGGTGATTTTACCCGCCAGCTAATTTCTTCATTCTCCCTGAAATTTTGGACTGGATTATCGGCAATTAGAGAATACCCGCCGGGGAGACTGATTTGAATTGTACCGCTGGAATCATAACCAGCATTTTCAGGTGCATTTTTCAATCGGGCAACAACATCAAAAACCTGGTTAACTGGAATTTGCAAAAAGGTCGTATCCAGTTGTAACTGGAGATGAGCAGGATACACAATTTTCACCTGTGCTAATGAATCAAGCGAAGAGCTGATATTGGCAAGGCGTCCACTGGCAGCAGTGGCGCTATCAATTCTTGCGGTGAAGTTCTCAAAGGTGGGAATATTTTCAGTATTCGCAACCAAAGAAAAGTTAACTTTATCTAACTGATCTTTTGATAGGGATTGAATGACCTGAGAATGGTTATTTTTAAATATCGAGTGACCATCTGTTATTAATGTGATTCCAATGTTATTAATTTCTTCTTTTCCTTGATTTTTCACTGTAACTTCCACAGCAAAGCTTTGCTTGAGATTCACTTCCCCATCCCCAGTTTGAATCAAGTTAGGACACTTCACCTTCGTTGACATGATGCCAACCTGGGCTGTTGTAAGCTGGACACGCCAGCTTGCGGGTATATAAGCGCCCATGTCTGAATAAACGATGCCGGTGTTTACATCTGAAGCAAAAATATTTCCATTGATAATAACAGTACCGAATGCAGCAGATGGCTTTACGCTAACAATCAAGTTGATGATCGCAATGCTATCTCCTTCAATGGTTTGCGGATTGTTTTCACTCATCTTATATGCATACTCATCAGCGACATCAATACCATTCCGCCAGAATAACAGTTCTGCTTTTATTTTATCAACCGATGCCCCACCTTTATTTGAAACGTGCATCGAAACGATGACATCTTCCTGACCGGGAAACACCTCATCGATCAAGGCATGGATTAGCTCAATATTTAAAATGGGCGGAGATTGTACCTGCCAGCTATGCTTCTGATCAAAATTGGTGTAAAAGCTTTCTTCGGTAATTAACTTGCCATCAATAAAAAACTGCCCGGTATCGGCATCAGAATTGACATTGACGAGGAATTCAAATTTTTTGGTTTGTCCAGAAGGGATAATAGTATTGGTATCGATTCGACTAATCTGGTAATCATCTATGACAACCTGTGAATCAATATCCATCATCACCAGATCTGCATCTTTAATAATTGTTGAAAAATGCCCAATATTTTCAACTTTAAATGTAACTAAAATATTCTGTTGTCCCTGTGTGATCTCAGTATGAGCCGAATAAACTGGACTGAAAATTAACTTTTCACGAGGAACAATTGTAATGGTACCAGTGGAGTCCCCCTGCTTTTTGGGTTTCTCAACGAAAATAAAGCCGGTATCAGATTTGGTCGGTTTAAATGTAATGCTTTCGCCTGATCCCAGGTGAATGGTCGTATCATTTGCTGTTGGTGAGGAATAAGATGTATCAGCCCAGTACCATTTTACTTTGGTTCCACCCTCATATTCCCCATTCTTATAAAAGCTGGCATAAAGAACCAATTCACTATTGACAACAATGATAGTATCTCCAACTTCTTTACCCTTTTTACCAGGCAAATTTGTAATAATAATTTTTTCATCTTTAAAAAAATCTAGCTGTTGATATTTGTTTTTGATTGCCTGGTTTTGAAATATACTCGAAGATATAGCTTGACCAGGGTTTTCTTGACCAAAAAGTCCCTGGGAAATAAGCAGGATAAAAACAAGCTGAACAAATTTATGATATGTTGTCTGTCTAATGAAGTTGTCCATGTGATCGTAGCAAATAATAAAACAGTACTATCTCTTCCTGAATAATTAAATTCAATCCTCCTATCACATCGTCCCGAAAATATTATCCTGCCTTATTATTCTCCACAATACACTTTCAAGCGGTGGTGTATGCAAAAGCTGATGCTAAAAATCTAAGCGAAAAAGTATGCACATTTTGTGCCAGATTGGGATATCAAATTCAAAAATTTGTATTAAAATATTTTGAAAAATTTGCTGATATTTGAAAAATATGAAACTTTAAATAACGGATTTTCCCATCACATTATCCTCACTTCACATTATGCAATGCTGCCTTATGCAAATTTACTCCCACATTCCTCCTAATCCGATCTGTAACTATTTACAGCATCATCAACCGATCCATAGATCAAGAACACGGCTTCAAGCTTGGTTATTTCCAGCGGACGACGAACTTTTTCTGATAAATTCGTTAGCCTTAAATCCCCCCCACTGCCGCGCAGCGTTGTTAATCCGCTGATCAATGCTCCCAAGCCAGAACTGTTCATCCAGTTTGCATCTTTTAAATCCGCGACAATAAAAACTTTGTCTTCCTCAATGGCTTCGTAAATAATACTTCGAAAACTTTCAGAACCAGCGCCCCCCATGATTTCCCCCTGGACCTCGATCACCAGAACATCGTCTATTTGTTTGGTTTGACATTCCATGGTAATTCCTCCCTATTAATCGTAGAGCGTAGGGTGTGGTGCGTAGGGCGTTGCCGTCATGCCAATGAGTTTAGATTTGTGGTTCATCGACAATTCACAATTGACCATTGACAATTTTTAACTTTTAATCGGTACCGTCTTTACCAACAACTTTAGTCACTGCGCTTCAGCGCAACACCTCACTCATATCGTAACGCAACAATCGGATCCAGGCGGGCCGCTTTGCTTGCTGGATAGACCCCAAACAGGATCCCTACCATGCTGCAGAATCCGATCCCCAGGAAAACAGCCCATAATGGAATTGCAGTTGGCAAGGGAGTAACGGCTCCGACAAGCACACCCACCAGTACACCAAAAACAATCCCCAAAAAACCTCCCAGGTTTCCCAGGAAAATTGCTTCAACCAGGAATTGCCACAAAATATCCAGCCGCCTGGCGCCGACTGCTTTGCGAATGCCAATTTCCCTGGTCCGTTCGGTTACAGAAACAAGCATAATATTCATGATCCCGATGCCGCCAACAGCCAAGGAAATCGCTGCAATAAAAATCGCTCCAAATTTGATCCCGCGCGACATATCGTTAAAAGTATCTACCAATGTTTCACTGGTCACGATCTCAAAATCATTTGGCTTACCAGGCGAGACTTTCCTGGCTTTTCGCAGAATTCCAGTCACCTGTTCAATGGCTGGGTTTAGCTGCCGGGATTCTTTAATTTTTATGTTGATAGAAATACTTCGTTTATCGCCATATAATTTATGAAAAGTTGTAATCGGAATGATAACACGATTATCCCGACTTTCGCCTAACAAACTGCCCTGTTTTTCAAGCGTACCGATAACCCGGAATTTTTGAGCTCCCACCCTGACAAATTCACCCACTGGATTGGAATATGGAAATAAAACTTCTGCCACGTCAAGTCCTAAAATGATAACCATACGGTTATGATCAACGTCGGTATCATTGAGGAAACGTCCTTCACTTACAAAATAATTAAAAGTCGTCTGGAATCCCGGGGTGACGCCAATTAATACGACATCAGGATTGGTCTTCCTATCCTTGTACTTAACTGTCTGCCCCCAGTTCCATGTCGAAGTTCCGACTGCCTTTACCAACGTAGCATTTTCCTCGACCGCCCTGGCATGCTCCATTTTCAAAATCTTGCGATTTCGATATTTTTCATCCAGGTGCCCCATTTGAATCGCTGGATCTTTTTGCACTTGAAATGTGTTTGTTCCCAACACACTCAGCTCGCCAACCATATAATCCTGTAATCCCTGGACGATGGACATCATTCCAATAATCGTTGTCACACCGATAATAATTCCTATCGTTGTCAGCGCCGACCGCATCTTATTCGATCGCAGCGCGTCGAATGAAACGGATATACTTTCTCGTATGTTCATAGCTTCCCATGTTGCTTGTTTTAAAAGTAATGAAACCTTATTTCTAATTCAAAATTCGACATTCAATATTCGCTAATCGATCTTTGGGTATTAGATATTCGTCATTCAATATCGTAGTGCGTAGAGAGGTCGGGCGTTATGCGCCTCACTCCACCGTTTGCGCTCCACGCCCTCGCACTACGTTCTACACCAAACGCTTCACACTTCAAATCCATCGCGTAAAAATACGGGTCTGATTCATAAAACTCACTCATACCGCAATGCCTGAATGGGATTCAATTTGGCAGCTTTGTAAGCGGGAAAAATCCCAAAAAAGAGCCCAACCATCCCGATAAACAAAATCCCAATTGTAACAGAAACTGGTGAAACTGTTGCTGAAAGGAATGTAGTAGAGGCAACAACTTTGGCAAGAATAAATCCAACAATAATTCCGATCATCCCCCCTAACGCACTGACTGCCAGCGATTCAATCAAGAATTGCCAGAGGATGTCCCTATTTTTTGCGCCAATTGCCTTGCGAATACCGATTTCGCGGGTACGTTCCGTCACTGAAACGAGCATGATATTCATGATTCCAATTCCGCCAACGATCAAAGCAATCGATCCCACTCCAAAGGCGACGGCGTATAGTGCGGCTGTCAGGCGTTTGTACAGACCCGCAATCATATCCTGCTGGTTGATGGCAAAATCGTTATCCTCTTTTGGCGGTACTTTCCTGACTCGTCTCAAAATCCCGGTCAATTCATCTTTTGCCTCTTCAATCAAAGCCGGGTTCGCGACTTTTACTTCGATGGTAAGCCATCGTCTCGATCCATATAATTTTTGGAAAATACCAATCGGAATGATCACCTCTGTATCCAGGTTATGTCCCAATAGACTGCCCCGCTTTTCCAATACACCAATAACACGAAATTTATAGCCGCCAATTAATACTCTCCTGCCGAGGGGATTATTATTTTTAAACAGCTTATCAGCAACTTCCCAGCCAATAACACAGACACTACGCCGATGTTCCACATCCTGCCGGGTTAACATGCGTCCGTACTCTGGAATGACATTGGAGGTAATCGCATATTGCTCGGTCGTGCCAGTGATCTGTACGTTTTTTAATTTTTCACTCTTATATTTGACCGTTCGCTGGGCGCTGACATTTGGTGCAACAGCTTTGACCAATGTCGCATGTTCTTTAATCGCCTTGCCCTCCCGTTTAAGCGTCAGGTCTTTACGATTACGCGCCAGCAGCCAATCTGTCCGTGAAAGCCAGGAAAACTTCCCGATGTAAAGCGTGTCCGAACCCAATGCCGAGATTGAAGTATAAAATGACCGGTTCAATCCCTGGATGATCGAATGGATTCCAATGACCGTTGTAATACCAATCACGATGCCCAATGTTGTTAAAAATGAACGCATTTTATTAGCACTTAATGCGTGAAATGCGAT
>CBFDBN010000077.1:0-12178 GCA_965603055.1 uncultured bacterium
AAATCTTCATCTTCCACAATATCCTTCAAAGTATCCCGAACCTTCTTATCAGTAATGGTAATTTTCTTAATCTTCGGATTGGGAACATCAAATAAGATATCTTCAAGAAGCGTTGTTAGAATTGTATGCAAGCGACGTGCCCCGATATTTTCGGCTCGCTCATTGACGTCACTGGCTATTTTTGCAATTTCCCCGATGGCTTCTTTGGTAAAATTAATTTTAACATTCTCTGTACTTAACAGCGCTGTATATTGTTTAAGCAATGCATTTTCCGGTTCTGTCAAAATACGGACGAAATCTTCGGTCGTCAAACTGTTAAGCTCGACACGAATGGGAAATCGTCCCTGTAATTCAGGAATCAAATCCGATGGTTTGGAAACGTGAAAAGCACCAGAAGCGATAAACAAAATATGGTCCGATTTGACCATGCCATATTTGGTAAAAACGTTCGTGCCTTCGACGACGGGCAAAAGATCACGCTGGACACCTTCACGAGAGACATCCGGCCCATGCCCGGAATCCTCTCCGGCAATTTTGTCTATTTCATCTAAAAAAACAATCCCTGAATTTTCCACCCGCTGAATCGCCTCACGGATGACTTCTTCCATGTCAATCAATTTTTGGGACTCTTCTTGAACAAGGTGTCGGCGAGCATCAGGAATTTTCATCTTTCGCTTTTTTACTTTTTTGGGAAACATGGGACCCAACAAATCCTGGATGTTCATCCCCATCTCCTCAACACCCATGGGTGAAATGATCTGCATCATGGGAAAACTTTCAGTGGGCACATCTAAATCAACGGTACGCTCATCCAGTTGACCCGACCGAAGCTGCTCTCTTAACTTCTCACGTGTTCGATTCCATTTGGCTTTCAGCTCATCCGTTTCATTGATTTGATTTTCTCGTTCATCGCCTTTCGAGATAGGGGGGAGCAGAATATCGAGTAACCTTTCCTCGGCTAATTCCTCTGCCTTATCCTCAACTTCTGCTGTCTTTTGGCTGCGAACCATAGATACCGACAGATCCACCAGATCGCGAATAATGGATTCGACATCACGACCCACATATCCCACTTCGGTAAATTTAGAGGCTTCTACTTTAACAAATGGGGCATTGGCTAACCGAGCTAACCTTCGAGCGATTTCCGTTTTGCCGACACCAGTTGGCCCGATCAGGATGATATTATTTGGCATGATCTCTTCACGCAGCTCTTCCTCAATCTGCTGCCTTCTCCATCGATTTCGTAATGCGATGGCGACTGATTTCTTGGCTTTGTCCTGTCCAATAATATATCTATCCAATTCTTGAACAATCTGCCTCGGCGTTAATTCCTGGTTTTGTTTATCCATAAATTTCCCTTATAGTTGTTCAATCATAATATTAGTGTTGGTATAAATGCAAATTGATCCAGCAATTTTCATGGCTTGTTCAACGATTTGTTTAGCATTTAGTTTCGTATGTTCAACCAGTGCCCGGGCAGCAGCCAGGGCATAGGGACCTCCAGAGCCAAGTGCAATAATGTTGTCATCAGGTTCAATAACATCACCGGTGCCAGAGACCAGAAAGGAATGCTCTTTATCCATTACGGCTAATTGCGCTTGAAGGCGGCGTAAATAGCGATCAGTTCTCCATTCTTTTGCTAATTCAACAACCGATCGGGGTAGATTGCCTTTATATTGCTCCAGCTTACCTTCAAATTTTTCAAAAAGCGTTAATGCATCTGCCGTGGCGCCGGCAAATCCTGCCAAAATTGTATTATCGTGTAGTTTCCGAATTTTTCGCGCACCAGTTTTCAATACTGTATCCCCAAAGGTTACCTGTCCGTCACCAGCCATGGCTGCGGTTCCGTTATGACGAATGCCAAGAATAGTCGTCGATCTTGTTTTCATATTTATCCTTTACTTTGCATTGATGTCTTTTAAATATTTTAAATAATCACTATCTGTGGATAAAATTAACCACGTTTTTTCATCGATACCGCTGCGAAAAGATTCGAGGGTTTTAAGAAAGGAGTAGAACTCAGGGTCGCGCTCATAAGCGTGGGCATAAATTTTAATAGCTTCGGCATCCGCTCTTCCTTTGATCTCTTCTGCTGTACGATAAGCTTCAGATGTGATCCTTTGCAGCTCTTTTTCCATTTCTCCCTCGATCTCAGCTTTTTTACCGGCACCCTCGGAACGATATTTCTCAGCAATTCGCAGCCGTTCAGCAATCATTCGTTCAAAAACCTCGTTACGAACCACTTCGATGTAGTTAATTCGCTTAATGCGAACATCTTCGAGTTCAATGCCATATTCTCGTACTTTTACTATAGCAGCATCAAATATATTTTGGGACAACTTTTCCCGACCTACTTTTATCGAATCGATCACTTCTTCTGTTCTCAATGCCAACTCTGCTTCAGCAATAGTCATTTCACGGTTACTATTTCGCACCAATTCGATCAATATATTACTGGTGATCATTTCCCGTGTTGCAGCATCGATTATATTGTCTAACCGGGTCTGCGCTCCGTTTTCATTGGCTACGGATTTAAAAAATTTAAGTGGGTCTTCAATTCGCCACCGCGCATAAGTATCAACTAAAATGAATTTTTTGTCTTTTGCTGAAATTTCTGTGGGATTGCCATCCCATTCTAATAATCTTTTCTCGAAAAAATTAACATCCTGAATAAACGGCATTTTGATATAAAGCCCGGCTGCTGTTTTCGCATCACCGACTGGTTTTCCAAATTGTGTGATAATAACTTGTTGCGTTTCATCAATCGTATATAACGCACTCGAAAGGACGATGATAAGTAAGAAAGCTATGATAAGAATTGCGTATATAAAAAGATTTTTCTGTCTCATTATTTTTCTCCTTTTTCTTGAAGTTGTAATATTTGTAATAGCCCCTTCTGGTCTTTGTCAATTATGTACTTTCTTTCTATTTTAGGTAAAATTTCAGTCATTGCTTCAAGGTATAATCTTCGTTTTGTCACATCCTTTGATTGACGATAGGCTTGATAGACGGAATTGAACTTATCGGCATCACCCTCTGCTCGATTGATTCGATTGAGTTCATATCCCTCTGCTTGCCTGATCGTCTTTTCCGCTTCACCCTTTGCCTTGGGAACTACTTTATTATAGGCTTCCCACGCCTGGTTGATCATTTTTTCCATCTCCTGACGAGCTTCATTAACCTCATTAAAAGAAGGTTTGACTGGATCAGGTGGGTTAACGTCCTGTAATTCAACTGTTTCAATATCAAGACCAGTGTGGTATCGGTCTAAAATTTCTTGCATCATTGCTTTAATTTGTAGGGCAATTTCTCGTCGCGATAAGATTATAACTTCATCTACACTATGATCACCCACAATTTGGCGCGTAACAGATTCGGAAACGTCTCTTATCGTTTTGGTTATATTTCGTACATTAAATAGATAATCTTTGGGATTCTTAATTCGATATTGAACTACCCATTCAACTGTCGCAATATTTAGGTCGCCGGTTAACATTAACGATTCTGAAAGATGGCTTACATCACGCCTGATTTGCGTTCTTACGCCAGGTTTAGTTGTTAGATAACCAAATTCTTCGCGAAAAATATATTGGCTGCCCTTAATTTTCGTCAGTGATTCAATCCCAAATGGCAGCTTAAGATGCAAGCCTGGTGCTGTTGTCCTATGATATGCTCCAAATTTTCTGATGACGCCAACTTCATCCGTTTTTATGGTATAGAATGAGGTGACGAGTAAAATTAAAATTACAAGAATTATTCCACCGAAAATAAGGTGATTCTTATTTATCGATGGTAATCGAATTTCTTCACCCCCAACATTGATACTTCCACGTCGATTGTTTTGCATTTTTTAATGTTTCCTCCATTTAGTTAAATTTTTCGTCTTAAACGAGATACCGGGATCATCATTTGCTCTCGATATTTTGCAACAGTTCTTCGAGCAATATTGAATCCTTCCTGTTGAAGCATCTCTACAATTTTTTGATCGTTATATGTTTTTTTGGAGTTCTCATTATCAATGATCTCTCGAATTCTATTTTTTATTTCTTTATTAGAAACATCTTCTCCATCATCCCGTCGGATTTTTTCGCTAAAAAAGTGTTTTAGCTCGTAAACACCATAATCGGTCTGAACATATTTGCCATTGGTAACACGGCTGACAGTGGAAATATCCATTCCAATTTCATCGGCAATGTCTTTCAATATCATCGGCTTGAGATACATGGAACCCCTGTCAAAAAAGGCTCTTTGCCGTTCAATGATTGCCTCAACTACTTTAACAATTGTAGCCCTTCTCTGGTGAATTGAATTAATTAGCCATCGTGCGGATTCTAAACGATTTTTAATAAATTCTTTTGTTTTCTTAGGAGTATTTTTCTTGTCGAGTAAAAGTTTTCTGTAACTGTTATTGATCCTTAAATGCGGTATGTTCCAATCATTCAAAATTACTTTAAAATCATCATCATCTTTCTGAACGATGACATCTGGAGTAATACTATTGTCATAAA
Organism: uncultured bacterium; assembly: GCA_965603055.1. Classification (GTDB taxonomy): domain Bacteria; phylum Zhuqueibacterota; class Zhuqueibacteria; order Thermofontimicrobiales; family Thermofontimicrobiaceae; genus CBFDBN01. Next base: position 4,509 of record CBFDBN010000077.1, read on the forward strand.
GACTCTGGTAACCTTCTCCAGGTTTGGGATTCAGTTTAGTGATGAGGTTCAAAACCTGTTTAAATTCATCAATTGAAATTCCCATTTTTTTGGCGATCTTTTCAAATCGCTTATTTTTGAAATCATCAAAATGATCTTTGATTACAATGATTGCAAGCTTATTTGGTTCTGCTGTTTCTGTAAGCTGGATTAAAAGACATTCCTGCAAATCTCTTGCCCCAATACCTGGCGGGTCGAATTTCTGAATGATTTTTAATACTTTCTCCACCTCTTCAATGGTAACCTCAAGATTGGTCGCAATAAGATCGAGGTCGTAAGTGAGATAGCCGACTTCATTAATGTTCCAGATGATGTATTCGCCAATGACAATCTCTTTTTCGGAAAGATCAGTCATGTGAAGTTGACTTAGTAGATACTCAGGAAGAGTTGTCTGGCTCACTTCAGGACGCTCAAACTTTTCGGAGCTATCATCTTTGGGGGGCTTGATTTCGTAGTTGTTCTCATCATTTAGTATCGTATCCCAATCGATTTCCTCTTTATCCTCATTATATTCTTCTTCAGGTTCAGAATCATCATCGCTTTCTTGCTTAACTTCCAGCTCTTCTATTTTAAGCTCCTCTTCCATTTCCTGTTCCATTTCTTCTTCCATCTCCAGGTCTTCTTCGAGGAGCGGGTTTTGTTCCAATTCAAGTTTGATTTTCTGCTCCAGACTTAGAATTGGCAGTTGAAGCAATGTTGATAACAGGACCTGCTGGGGCGACTGTTTCATGTAAAGCCCCATTCGCTGTGAAATATTTACATTCATCATAGCTTAAAATTTCCTTCCGCAATCACTGTTTGTTTATCGATCAAAAATCCTTAATGTTTAATCAAGTTTTTTTTAATTAGCTGACAGTAGGGCGTGGAGTGTAGGGCGTAAGGCGAACTGCGTTTTGCACCCCACGCTCTACGCCCCACACCTTATACCCTACTCCCAATACCATAGCCGTCAGTTTAAGAGAAAATATGGCTTAGGTCATTGACAATTCACAATTGACCATTGATAATTTTTTTTGTGCAAATGACTATTACTACTTGGTCAGATTAAAATCTTAAATGTCATTCCGACCGAAGGGAGGAATCTGTTAGTCCATCACTATGAGAAATAAGAATTTCTGTTTGATGTACAGATTTCTCCTCACTTCGTTCGTCGAAATGACAGGTTCATTTTAATCGATTTTGAATAATCTGACTAAGTAGTACTATATAATTCACAATTAATTGTCAATTGATAATTGCGAATTGACACTTGTTAATGAAAAAACTACCTATCCAACCTAAACTTTTCACCAAGGTAAAGCCGTCGTGTCTCTGGATCATTTGCCAAAAACTCTGAGCTGCCCCATTTTAGAACCACCCCTTCATAAAGCAGGTAGGCTCTATCGGTTATCGAAAGAGTTTCATGGACATTGTGATCTGTAATCAGAACACCAATCCCTTTGTCAACCAATCCCTTTACAATGGTTTGAATATCTTCTACAGCGATGGGATCGATTCCGGCAAAAGGCTCGTCCAACAGGATAAATTTGGGATTGGTTACCAGTGCTCGGGTAATCTCAACCCGCCGGCGCTCGCCGCCAGAAAGTGTATAAGCTTTATTCTTTGCCAGGTGAGAAACAGCTAATTCATTTAGCAGCTCCTCCAGCCGTTTTATTCGCTCTTGCCGGGATAAAGGCATGGTCTCTAAAATCGCCATCACATTTTCTTCCACCGTCAGCTTTCTGAATATAGAAGCTTCCTGGGATAAATAGCCAATTCCCATTCGAGCCCGCCGGTACATCGGCAAATTGGTTATATCCTGGCTGTCAACAAATATTGCTCCCTTATTGGGACGAATCATCCCGGTGATCATATAGAAAGTTGTTGTCTTACCCGCGCCATTGGGACCCAGCAACCCGACGATTTCTCCCTGTTCAACCTGTAAGCTGACTTCATTCACTACCGTTCTTTTGCTATATGTTTTTACAAGTTTTTCAGCCCGCAGCTTCAAATTCATTTTATTTTCCTGATCTCTTGCTCAGTTTCCTTGCCTGGTGGATAATACGTCCCCGAAGAAAGCTGGGGATTGCTTTCGACCACGATTCGCTCGATTCTTCTATTGGTTATAAAAACACTAATTTTGTCCCCGATAATTTTATTCATCCCTTTTTCTTGATCATCTTCATAAATATAATAATAACTGGTCGCTTTATTTTCAACTTCCACATGATAAATCTCTTGATTTTCAAAGTACATTGTAATTTGCTGACCAGTCAGAATGTTTTCACGTTGGTCTTCCGCATCAGTTGTGTCAACCCGTGAAGTGACTTTCGCCAGGTCTTTGATGATCGCTTTCACCAGCTTATTCTTTTCGACAAACAAATGAATTAGCTCACCTGATAACCGATCGCCACCCTGCCAGGCAACCGGTTTTTGTTTTAAAAGAATTTCGTTCGTTTTCTGATAAAACTCTGCCAATCCGCATGTTGCATTTGCTTTGCTTTGAGTGATGCGAACACTATCAGTCACAACGGCTTTATCGCCCCCTTCAAATAGCTCCATTTTAACACTGGTAATCCTGATCTCCTCTTTTCCGGTGCTATCTTTTCCGATGAGAACCGGGTCGCCAGTGATCAGGGCATAATCTTTTGCATTGTCAAACTCAGCAAATTCTCCCAATATGTTAATATAATTAATACTATCATTCATTACAACACTTTTTTCAGCTTTTATGCGATCTTCTTTTTTAAAATAAGAAACCTGTTCAGCCGTAATCTGTCGAATGGAGTCTTTCAATAAAACATTTCCAGTTGCTTTAAAGACCTGGGGAACATCGAAATAAAATACTTTATCGGCAAATAGCGTTTTACTTTCATCATAGATTTGAACATTGTCGTGAACAATGGTTTGGTGTGCGTCTTTCCAATGCTCTGCCCGACCACAGAACATTTCGGATTGCCCCTGTTGGAGATGAACATTTCCGATTAGCTCAATCAGCGTTCCCTGGGCCGTTTTGGAATATCTCGTCGTATCCGCATTGATGATATTCAATTTTTCACTGGACTCATTTTGCGTGTATGCCAATGAGTGACATAACAACAATATTGAAAATATAATTATGTAAAAACGAGCCAATTTCATTTAGTTACCGCTGTTGTGTCTGTTAAAGTATCAGCCACAGTTATAGTTGAAGCTGAATCGGTTTCCTGTTTTTTCTTTTTGAATTGAAAGTCTAAGTCCAATCCCTTGCTGGCTTTGCCTGAAAAGCCGATAATATGCCAGTTCTCAAGATTTTGATCGGATTCAAAACCATTTCCATAAAAAGTATCTTTTTCAGCAGTGACAATCGTAACAAAGTTGTTCGAGATAATTTTTTCAATACTGTTATCCCATTTCAACCGTTCTGTTTTCAAATTAATTCCAGTATCAGAAACGACAACGACATTCCCATACGCTTCGATATTATTGGTGGCTTCATCCAACCGGCCCTTATGCGAAGTCAGGTTCGAGGTATGAACACCCTGCTCATCGTAAAAATCGACAACTACTCCGCTATCGAACTCAACCACTTTCCGCTTCTTAAATCGCTGCATGTGTCCATATTTAATAGTCGCTCCAACAATTCCCTTTTTGCTGGAAGTCACCGTCGAATTCCACCCTTCCTGGTCAGGATACTCGGTCTGCTCCATATCTGCAACCACAGTGTCTTGTTTTTTCTGACAACCGTTCAGTATTATAAATCCAGGCAGGTTTATTATTAGGATTATTAATATATTTTTATTCATGTCGAATTAATTTATTATGGTAATTTGGTAATTAGGTAATTGGGTAATTAGACTATTTGGTGATTGATCCATTTCCATATCACCCAATTACCTAATCACCAGGCCTCGTCTTCCACCTTTGATGCATCCACACCCACTGGGTCGGATATTTACGAATAAATTTTTCGATCGCATCTGAACAAAGCTGCGTGTTGTGAATCCGATTAAAGCTTTCATCTTCGGTGAAAACCAAATCCAATTCTTCATCAGCTTCAATTAAATGAGTGTTATCCTTTTGAATATGAATCGCTATTGGAACGACGGCAGCTTGAGTTTTCATCGCTAACATAACCAGTCCTACCGGCGTATAAGCTTTTTCACCCAGAAAATTAACAAAAACTCCGTCCACGTGCTTCGTATCCTGATCGATGAGCAGTCCGACAATTTCATTGCGACGTAATGCTCTTATGATTTCCCTGGTTGCAGAACCCCGGGCAATGTATTTCATTCCCGATTGTAATCGGTTATTTACCACAAGATCATCAAGACGAGGATCGTAAATCGGTGCCCCCACTACATTTGCCGCATAGCCTTTCATTGCGACGTAACCGGCTAGCAATTCCCAATTTCCTACATGACACGTTAAAGCTAAAACGCCTTTGCCCTTTTGCAATGCTCGATCTAATCTGTCCAATCCTTTTGCCTGCACAATTTGATCAATATTCTGGGAATTATAGCATGGCAGCCGAAAAGCATCAGCCATGTTTCGACCTAAATTAAAAAATACGTCCTTTGCCATCTGGTAGATTTCCCGCTCGTCCTTTTCCTTCCCATAAACCATTGTCAAATGTTTGATGGTTTTTTGGCGTTCAACTCGAACCAGGTAAAATCCTAACTGCGATAATGTTTGAAGAAATTTGATCGCTGTCGACCGATGCACACTATTTATCCAGCGCAATCCTCCTCTAACTAAGATATAAATAAACCAGTTTTTAATTCGTTTCCGAATCCTTCGCCAGGATTTTCTCACAAAATACCTGCCTCCAATAAATCATGAATATGAACAATTCCCCTGGGACGATTTTCATCATCAACAATAATCACCTGCATAATGCTGAAATCAGTCATCAATTTGAGCGCATCGGACGCCATCGTACCAATTTTTACAGTTTTTGGATAATTTGACATGACATCTTTTGCTGTCAAATTCCAGATGTCCTTAGTTTTTTCAACCAATCTCCTAACGTCCCCATCAGTGACGATGCCTGTCAGTTTTTCACCCTGATCGATGACACAAGTCGAGCCAAATCGTTTTGAAGTAATTTCAAAGATCACTTTTTCTAATGGCAAATTTTCATTTACCTTTGGAATTCGATCACCACCAAACATCACATCATCGATCTTCATCGATAATTTTTTACCAAGACTTCCACCAGGATGAAACAGGGCAAAGTCTTCCGCATTAAAATTCCGTTTTTCCAGTAAAGCAACCGCCAGGGCATCGCCCATTACCAATGCGGCGGTTGTACTGGATGTCGGTGCCAGATCGAAAGGACAGGCTTCTTCCTTGACACTGACATCGAGAACGATATCGCTTCGTTCAGCAATTCGGGATCGTCGATTGCCAACAATCGAGATAATCGGAACACCGATCCGCTTTAAAACAGGAAAGATTTGAAACAACTCACTGGTATCGCCGCTTTTTGAGATACAAATTACGACATCATCTTTGTGAACTGCACCCAGATCTCCGTGCATCCCTTCAGCCGGGTGAAGGAACATGGCAGAGGTTCCCGTGCTGGTCATGGTTGCGGCAATTTTTCGCCCGATAATTCCGGATTTGCCCATCCCGGAAATGATTACCCTGCCTTTACATGTTGCCAGTAACTCAACCGCTTGTGTAAATTCGTGGTCAATTTTATGTTCAAGATCGAAAATAGCCCGGGCTTCTTTTTGGATGACTTCTTTGGCTATTGAGATTGTTTGGTTATCTATTTTTTTATTATTAATTACCATGTCCTCATGATTTATGGTTTTCTCTTTGGAATCGGTACAGTCCCCTCAATCGTCACATGAACCGAATCCACACCAAAATTAGATAAATTTTTCTCATCATAAGCTTTCGCCATGATCGTTTTGCGACCCGACAGCGATGTCACATCCCATTCGGTCCATTCATAAGGACTTGAATTATCAGATTGAACCGAATCACCATCGATGAAAAAATCCACTCGTTTGATTTGCCAGGTAAAACTCACCTCCACCTTAATGGTATATTTTCCCAATCCTTGAATAATTTCATTTTCCACCGGCTGCGTAATAGTTACGATCGGGCTTGCATCATCTCTAACATTAACAAACACTTCGCCATTTGCTTTACCGCCATTTTCATCAGTCACCTTAACTTTAATTTGAAATCGACCCGAATACGCAGGAGCGATCCACCTCACTGTTTCAGTCGTATTATTGATAAATTGTCCCACAGACTTGCTGTCCCAGCTATAAGCCAGAATATCGTTGTCGGGATCTTCAGCTTGCACCATTAAACTCGTCGTATCATTCACACCGATTTCATTGGGATTGGCTAAAACTTTGATGATGAGCGGATCCCGGTTAACCAGTTTTTCCACTGCTTCACAAGCAAGCAGGGAAAAACAAAACATTAAAAAACCAATTAGTCCAATTTTTTTCACAATGTCCTCCCTCAGCTAAAACTTAGCGACCTGCAATATTTCTTTATTTGTGCCCAGTTGATCCTGGAGAAAAACGAGCACAAAAAGATTGTTTATATTGTTTACTTGAGGCAGTTGTTCTGAAAAATGAAATGATTTTATCTCACCATGCTTGATTTTTGGAATTGTCTGTTTTTGTAATATTTTTCGAGCCACATAATGATGTCGAGCCGTTCCAATATTCTCGTACAATATCGCATTGAGATCAATGTTATTTTCGTCGGATTTTCCATACCTGGCAATGGTTACCTCAAGCTGCATGAAATTATTTGAGATCTGTTTCTCTGCCTCAATATGAAAATAACAACTTTGCCCCAGAAATTGATCAGCCGCTTCAGAATAGCGATTGTCAATATTTTCTAAAGAAGCTCCCTGAACTCGATTGCTCAAACCATTGAACATGGCGTCAGGAATTCCCCGTTCGTTTAGATTCGGAACGTACTGATAGTATCGCTGGTTAAATTCGTTCAGTGCATACTCGTCGTTCCATTCGCTGGTTTGATTGGTCAAATGATATTCCAGAACATATAAATTATCCTTAAATTCCTCCCGTTGGGCTAATCGCTCAATGGCATCCAACGCATAGCTGCAATATTCAAAACCAGAACTGTCATTCACAAATAATTCAACCAGAATCGCTCGATCCACCGAGCTATTAGGATTCTTTGGATCGAGTGGATTATCCCGATCCAGACCTCCACAATCGAAAATGGACAAACAGAGTATGATGAATAGAAAAAGTTTTCTCAAATTTTCCTCCTTAAAATCTAAATTCTAATGAGAAAAGATAATCTCCTTTTTGCATGGCAAATGCTACTGAAATCTTGCCTGGTTTGAAATGATAATTGCTGGCATAAATTTTATTTTCTTCACCCTGGTCTTTTCGCCACAAAGTGAATGTGGTCAATGCAGCAGCCCCTGAAATAATCAGCATGATGTTGCGGGCTTTATAGTATTTGTTCGCATTATCATAATATGGATCAAATTTGCCAAGCTGATCCGTCTTATGATAGTTGTCGTAATTGTTTTTATAATTAAAGTGCAAAATAGCCGATGTGATTGAAAGCGCTGCTGTTGTTGCTAATGCCCAACTGGTATGATAGCGTCGTACCTTTGCGAAATTTTGTCTTGCTCCTTTACCAGTCAAATTGAAAAT